>JBDTTD010000220.1:0-4291 GCA_039930805.1 Gemmatimonadales bacterium
CGTGCCCGCCATAGCCGCACTGCTGGTCAGTCGAGCCGCGCTGATCGCTCTGCGGCGAACCCTACCCAAAGGCGGCCCCAGCGTAGTCTCCTGCAGGAACCCCGCCGCGTTGCACCGGCTGCTTCAAACCCGGTTGGTCGATGCGGTGGTGCTGTCGCCGCAGCCGGGGCTGCTCGCGGATCTCTCCGATCTTCGCTCCCACCTGCCCTACGTCCCGGTCGTGGCGTACGCCCCTTTCAGACCCGATGATGGCGAGCTGCTCCTGACCTGCCGCCGCCACGCGGTAGCCTCCGTGGTGGTGGAGGGAGTCGATGATCCGATAGTTGGAGACCTGGTCCTCCGGTCCTCCATCACCGCCGAGCGCCGCCGGGCACTGGTGGATGCACCCCGCATGCTCCGGCTGACCGAGCCGTTGCAACAGGCCGCCTGGAATCTGCTGCTGGGTGAAGTCGAGCGGCCGATGCGCACCACCGTGCTCGCGAGCCGGCTTCGGATCAGCCGAGAGCACCTCTCCCGCCAGTTCGGGGCCGGGGGCGCTCCCAATCTGAAGCGGGTGATCGATCTGACTCGTATCGCCTGCGCCGCCCAGCTGCTCGGCAATCCGGGCTACGCGGTGCAGACGGTGGTTCGTGTCCTCCACTTCTCCTCATCGAACCACCTGGCCCGGAGTGCCCGGCGAATCGCCAATGTGCCCACCAGCGGGCTGGCCGCTCTGGGGCCGCGCGGGGTGCTGGCGGCATTTGTCAGGGGGAATACGAGGAGTCGGGTAGGGCGGTAAGGCGGAACGGCGGTACGTTACCTAATGTCCGCTGTCCGCTGTCCGCTGTCCGCTGTCCCGCTGTCCCGCTGTCCCGCTGTCCCGCTTACCTTGCCCTCCCTCGCATTGTGATTATTTTCACAAGCTAGATTGTAGCGCACCTTTAGCCAGGCTTAAAAAAACTACATGGCCACCGAATCCATTCTACGTCCGGGCGAGCTCAAAGAGATCCTGCTGCGCGAGATCGCGTCGGCCGATCTTGCCACCGAGGACGTCAGCGAAGTCGGCACACTGCTCGAGGTGCGTGACGGCGTCGCCCGCATTTACGGTCTCAAGAACGCCATCGCCAGCGAGATGCTGGAGTTTACGGCTCGCGAGACGGGGGAGACGGTTGCCGGACTGGCGCTGAATCTCGAAGAGGACAACGTCGGCGCCGCCATCATGGGCGACTACCTCAAGCTCAAGGAAGGCGATGAGGTCCGGCGAACGGGGCGGCTCCTCGAAGTGCCTGTGGGCCCCGGCATGCTCGGCCGGGTGGTCGATGCGCTGGGACGGCCGGTGGATGGGCGAGGACCGATACAAGCCAGCGGCAGCCGCCCGGTGGAGATGGTGGCGCCCGGCATCATCGTCCGGCAGCCGGTGAAGGAGCCGCTCCAGACCGGCATCAAGGCCATCGACGCCATGATTCCGATCGGCCGGGGGCAGCGGGAACTGATCATCGGCGACCGGGGCACCGGCAAGACCGCCATCGCGGTGGACACGATCATCAATCAGAAGGGCACCGGCGTCATCTGCGTCTACGTGGCCATCGGGCAGAAGCGCTCCACCGTGGCCACCGTGGTCGAGAAGCTCAAGGATGCGGGGGCCATGGACTACTGTATCGTGGTCATTGCCTCCGCCTCCGATCCGGCTCCGCTCCAGTTCATCGCCCCGTACACCGGCTGCGCCCTGGCCGAGTACTTCATGTATGAGGAAGGAAAGCCCACCCTCTGCGTCTACGATGACCTCTCCAAGCAGGCCGCCGCGTACCGCCAGCTCTCCCTGATTCTCCGCCGCCCGCCGGGCCGCGAAGCGTATCCGGGAGACGTGTTCTACCTGCACAGCCGCCTGCTGGAGCGCGCCGCCAAGATCAACGAGGACGCCGAGGTGGTGAAGTACGATCCCCGGATCAAGAAGGCGGGCGGGTCGCTCACCGCGCTGCCGATCATCGAGACCCAGGCCGGCGACGTCTCGGCCTACATCCCTACCAACGTCATCTCGATTACCGACGGCCAGATCTTCCTCACCACCGACCTGTTTTACTCCAACGTCCGGCCGGCCGTGGACGCCGGAATCAGCGTCAGCCGAGTGGGCGGCAATGCCCAGATCAAGGCGATGAAGCAGGTGGCCGGTCCCCTCCGGCTCAGCCTGGCGCAGTACCGCGAGCTGGAGGCCTTCGCCCAATTCGGCTCCGACCTCGATCCGGCAACCCAGCGGCAGCTCTCCCGCGGGGCCCGGCTGGTGGAAGTTCTCAAGCAGCCGCAGTACCACCCGGTCCCGGTCGAGAAGCAGGTCGCAATCATCTATGCCGTGACCAATGGGCACCTGGACAAGATCGAGGTGAAGCACATCCGGAAATGGGAGCACGACTTCCTCGAGTACGTCGAGTCGTCGCATCCCGACGTGCTGAAGGACATCCGGACCAAAAAGGCGCTGGACGACGCGCTGACCGGTCGGCTCATCGCCGCGATCGACGCGTTCCAGAAGTTGTTCGTGCCCGAATAATGGCTAAGAGCCGGCAGCTCAAGGGGCGGATTCGTTCGGTCCAGAACACCCGCAAAATCACCAAGACGATGGAGCTGGTGGCGACGTCGAAGCTGAAGCGGGCCCAGGACCGGGTGATCGCGGCCCGGCCATACGCCGAGGCCCTCCGGCAGGTGATCGCCGATCTGTACACGCCCGACCTGGCCGAGGGGTTCCCTCTCCTGCGCAAGCCGGCGCCGCCCTCCAAGGGAGGGCCCGGCCGGGCAGCGGTGATCCTGCTGACCTCCAATCGAGGGCTGGCCGGCGGGTTCAACTCCAACCTGATCAAGGAAGCCCGCCGCCGGATCGAATCGCTCGAGAGGGATGGGTACAAAGTCGAGCTGCTGGGCATCGGCAAAAAGGGCATCGGCTACTTCAAGTACCTGGGCCGCAAGCTCGCGCTCGAGCGGGTCGACATCGGCGACCGGCCGACCACGACTCATGCGGCCGAGATCGTAGAGCCCTTGATCCAGGCATTCTCGGCCGGAGAGCTGGCCAGCGTCGATCTGATCCAGGCCCGCTTCATCAGTGCGTTGCAGACGCCGCCGGCTACCGTGCGCGTCCTTCCCGTGGAAGCTCCAGCGGGACAGCGGGGCAGCGGGGCGGGAGAGCAGGGGAGTGAAAAAGCGGGTGGAATGACTGCCAACTACATCCTGGTGCCGAACGCCGAGGCCATCCTGGAAAAGCTGTTGCCGCTCTACGTACGGAACGCGGTGTATCGCGGCATGGTTGAGACGGCGGCCGCCGAGCACGGGGCGCGGCGCACCGCCATGAAGAACGCGACTGACAACGCCGGTGACATTCTGGAGCTGCTCAAGCGGACCTACAACCGGCAGCGGCAGGCGCAGATCACACAGGAGATCGCCGAGATCGTGGGCGGCGCGGCAGCGCTTCAGGGGTAGGACGGAGACATCTCCGCCCTCTCGCTCAGCCACCAGGAAACCGAAACCCACAGGGAGTGCAGGCGTCAATGGCAACTGCAATCGCAGCCGAAAAAACCGGGAAGGCTCCCAAGACCCAGCACAACATCGGCCGGGTCGTCCAGGTCATCGGGCCCGTGCTCGACGTCGAGTTCGAGCCGGAACACCTGCCCGAGATCTACAACGCGATCCAGATCGAGGATGCCACCGGGTCGATTCCGGTCAAGCTGACCGCCGAGGTGCAGCAGCACATCGGGCAGAACCGGGTGCGTGCGGTGGCGATGAGCACCACGGACGGAGTGACCCGCGGCATGGAAGTGCGCGACACCGGGGGCGCCATTACCGCTCCCGTGGGCGAGGCTGCGTTGGGGCGTATTCTCAACGTTCTGGGCGAGCCGGTAGACGGCGGTCCGCCAATTCCCGCCGACGTCGAGCGGTGGCCCATCCACCGGCCCACGCCGAAGTTCACCGACCTCGAGCCCAAGACCGAGATCTTCGAGACCGGCATCAAGGTCATCGACCTGATTGCGCCCTTCGTCAAGGGCGGCAAGATCGGCCTGTTCGGTGGCGCCGGCGTGGGCAAGACGGTCGTCATCCAGGAGCTGATCAACAACGTCGCCAAGGGTCACGGCGGCCGGTCGGTGTTTTGCGGCGTCGGCGAGCGGACCCGTGAGGGGAACGACCTGTATCTCGAGTTCAAGGAAGCGAAAATCCTGGAGAACGTGGCCCTGATCTATGGCCAGATGAATGAGCCGCCAGGCGCGCGACTCAGGGTGGGCCTGACCGGCCTGACCATCGCGGAGTACTTCCGCGACGTACAGCGCCAGGACGT
>JBDTTD010000221.1:0-4285 GCA_039930805.1 Gemmatimonadales bacterium
TCCAGCACCTTGTCGTCGATCTCGACGTTGCGCCGCACCGGCAGGCAATGCATCACGATGCCCTTCCCCCCACGGCTCGAGCGAAGTCGCGATGGGGTCAGCCGCCAGTCACGCAGGCCAGCGCGGTGCTCCGCCTCTTCCTCCGGCTTGCCATAGAGCTTTACTGAGCCCCACGACTTCACGTACACGGCATCGGCCCCAACCAGGGCCTCGTCCGGGTTGTCGATGATGTGGAGGAACTCCCCCCCCGACTGCTGGGCCGTCTTGCGAATGAGCGCCGTGTCCTCCGGATCCAGCTCGTACCCTTCAGGCCGCGCGATCACGATCTCCATGCCGAGCCGGGCCGCGGCAAGCGCGGCGCTGGCCGGCACCGCGGTGGGCAGGGCCTTGGGATGCCAGGCCCAGGTAAGCACAAACCGCTTGCCCTCAACCTGGCCTAACTTCTCCTTCAGGGTCATGGCATCGGCCAGGGCCTGACACGGATGCCGCCGGGCCGACTCGAGGTTGATGACCGGCTTCTCACAGTGCTGGGCGAAGCTCTTGATGATCGCGTCCTTCCGTGCCACCGCCCAATCGGTGCCCCGGGGGAACGACCGGACGCCGAGCGCATCGGCGTAGCGCCCCAGCACGCGGGCGGCATCGATGATGTGCTCTACCGACGCCCCGTCCATCACCGCGCCGGGCTCCGTCTCCAGCGTCCAGCTCCCCTTGCCCGGCTCCAGTACTACCGCGTGGCCACCGTGGAGGAACATGGCGGTCTCGAAGCTGGTCCGGGTCCGGAGACTGGGATCCATGAAGACCATCGCCAGGACCTTTTTCTCGAGTCCGCCGCTGATCTCGCCCCGCTTGATCCGGCCGGCAAGAGCCAGCAGGCCATCGACGTCCGCGGGGCTCCAATCCTCGAGCGCGAGAAAGTCCCGTTTCTTCACGAGAGTACCGCCTTGAGTCCGGTGAGCAGGATTTCGGCCTCCTCCTCCAGGAACGAGAGGGCCGGCAGCAGCCGGAGCACCTCGGGATCGGCCGCGGTACCCGTAAGGATGCGGTAACCGAACAGGGCTTGCTGAACCTCGAGGGCAGGACGGCCCAGGTGCAACCCCAGTAGCAGCCCCCGGCCGCTCACCTGGCGTACACCGATCTCGAGGGCGCCCTCGGTCAGAAAGCGGCCCACTTCCACCGCATTCCCGACCAGGCCCTCTCGCTCGATGACCTCGATGTTCGCCAGGGCCGCGGCGCACGGCACCGGTCCGCCTCCGAAGGTGCTGCCGAGGTCTCCCACGCTGATGCTGCTGGTGACCTCGGCCGTGGCCACAACCGCGCCGATGGGCAGCCCGGCTGCGAGCCCCTTGGCAAAGGTCAGGATATCCGGCGTCACCCCATACGCCTCGGCCGCGCTGAAGGCGCCGCAGCGCCCCACCCCACACTGAACCTCGTCGAAGATCAGCACCGCGCCCCGCTCGGAGCAGATCCGCCGCGCCGCCTGGAGAAACTCCGGAGCGCAGGCACGAGCGCCGGCGAGACCCTGCACCGGTTCCACGATCATCGCGGCGACGGTCTGATCTACCGCGGCGTCCAGAGCCGCGATGTCGTCGAACGGCACCTTGCGTGAGAGCGGGATTCCGCTGCGCTTCGCAGCTGCCTCATACTTCGGCCCGTCGGTGCAAGCGAGCGTGGCAGCGGTGCGGCCATGCCATCCCCCGCGAACCGACACGATCGTCTGCCGCCCGGTGTGCCGGCGAGCGAGGTGAAGCGCGTTTTCGTTGGCCTCGGCACCGGAGTTACACAGGAAGACCCGGCTGAGAGGGTCGGGACAGAGCTCGACCAGCTTCTCGGCCAGGTTTTCGCGAGCCGCATGCGCCACCGCGCTCGAATAGAAGAGCAGCTCCGAGGCCTGGTCGGTGATGGCGCGCACCACGTCAGGATGACTGTGGCCGGTGGCGGCGACCGCGTGGCCGCCGTAGGCGTCCAGCCATTCGTTGCCGTTCTCGTCCACCAACCAGGAACCTCGTCCGCGCACCGGGCGGACGGGGAACTGGGCATACACCGGTAGAAGGGCGGTACGCCGGTACGTCGGTACGGCGGTAGCTTCGGCTCGGTGGTCTTTCCCCTCCACCACAGTACCGCCGTTCCGCCGTTCCGCCGTTCCGCCGTCGTTCAGCATGGAAACGCCGCCGCCGCCATCAGCCCCGCACATTCATTGATCCCGAGCGCCAGGTTCATTGCCTGAATCGCCTGACCACCGGCGCCCTTCACCAGATTGTCGATCGCCACGCTCACCTGCACCTCGCGTCCGTCGGAGCTCTCCGTGGCATGGATCAGCGCGTAGTTGGTCCCCACCGCGTGGGTGAGCTGGGGCGGCGCCTCGAGCACTCGAACGAAGGGCCGGCCCGCGTATGCCTCATGAAACCACCGGGCCGCGCCAGACCCCGGAGCGCCACCAGTGGCGGGGTGATCCGGCGGCAAATAGGCGTGCAGCGTCAGGTAGATCCCACGGACGAACGGCCCCGAGTGGGCCATCAGCCGGGCAGTGGCGTCGGGGCGGCCGACCCACTCGCGCCAGCTCTGCAGCACCTCGGCCTCATGGCGATGACCCAGCACCGAGTAAGCGAAGAGGTTATGGGCCCGGGTGGGATGGTGGGTGGTTTCCTTGGGGCGCCCACCGGCACCGCTCGACCCGGTCACGGCGAAGAGCGAGGGAGTGAGGTTGAGACCCGCGCGAGCCAGGGGAAAGAGAGCCAGCTGCGCCGCGGTGGCAAAGCATCCGGGTGCCGCGATAGCGGTCGCCCCGGCGAGCTTGCTGCCGGCAATGTCGGCCAGGCCGTAACGGAACCGGCCGATCAGGTCGGGAGCGGGATGGCTTCCATAGTGCTGCTGGTACAGCTGGAGATCCTGGACCCGGAAATCGGCGGCAAGGTCGACCACCAGGCCCGGCCCGGCGGCAAAGACCTCGCGGGCGACCCTGGACGACTCACCGTGCTCCAGGCTGAGAAACACCACATCCCGGCCGCGCGCGGTCTCGCCGGCGGTGCTTCCGACGAAACGGGTACTCGTGACTCCAGCCAGGGCCGGATGCACCTCACCGATGGCCTTTCCGGCCTGGCTGCGGCTGGTTGCCACGCACTCCGATACCTCCGGATGCTGGAGCAGCAGACGCAGCAGCTCTCCGGCCACGTAGCCGGCGCCTCCGATCACCGCGACCTTCATTTGGTGAAAGCGGGCGCACCACGGTGCGCCCCTACGGTCACGTCTTGCAGGGGCGGACCGTGGTCCGCCCGGCCCGAATCGCGTGACCAGACGTCTATCGCCGCTCGCACCACCGATAGCAGCCCCGCCGCATCCCTGCGGGCGTTGTGCGCCGGCAGGCCAAGGCCGGTCTGAATGTAGACCTGGCCCACCTCGTTGTCGGTGGCCGGGCCGGTGATGACCGTGATCGGCAGCGCGAACTGGTTCCGCATCAGCTCGTTGGCACCCCAGCATGCCACCGGATCCGGCGCCGCCATCACATACGCGGCACCTACCCGCATGAGCTCGGCATCAAGAAGGATATCCTGCACCCCGTACTCGCCCAGGATACCGTCGCCCAGCTCTGCGACAATCACGTCCGGCTTGGCTCCCGCCAGTCGGTTGAAGATCCCCTTGGCCGTGGTGACCGTCACGCCGGCGTGGGTGCTCGCCACGCCGACGTCGTTGAAGGTGAGCGCGGCTACCGCACCGGCATCGACCATCGAGAGGGCATCTCGCATCAGGGAGACGCCGGTCAGCTTAGCCGCAGCCACCCTGAGGCCTCCGCGCGCAAGACCGCGCACGAGCTCCGTGGCAGCCACCGTCTTGCCTGCGTTCATGCAGGTCCCGGCCACGTAGACCACCGGCACGGTGCTCTCGAGCGTGTCGGCCGGTGGCACCGAGTGATCCTTAATGTGCGCGGGCCGGCCGATACGGTCGCCCAGATCGGGGAAGGCCAGGATGGCGCCGAGCACTTCCGCCCGGAAGGGCGGGCCGATGTCGGGGTTCATCGAGGTGCACTGTCCCAGGATCCCGCCCAGGTTGAGCACCTCGATGGTGTCGCCCACGCTGATGTGACTGGGGACGATCCCGGCGTAACCGCGAAGCGCGCGCCGGGTACCGAGCGTTCCGGCAAGCACATCACCCCCGCGCAGCTCCAGCATCCGTCCGGTGACGTCTTCGACCGTGTTGTAGGTCGATTTGTCGGCCAGGATCCGCACCGCCAGCACATAGCCTTCGCTGGCCAGGATCTCGTCACCGACGATTACCTCAGGCGAGAGGGCAG
>JBDTTD010000222.1:0-4266 GCA_039930805.1 Gemmatimonadales bacterium
TTATCATTCCTCATCCCGAGCTGTCCCATCGCGACTTCTGGCAGCGAGAGCTGGCGGAGTTGAGCTCCCATGAACGCTGAGGCCCGTCCCCTGTCAGTGCTCGACCTGGTCGCGATGAAAGCGGCGGGCCGGCGCATCGTCATGCTGACCTGCTACGATGCCGCGTTCGCCCGGCTGCTGGAGCAGGCGGATGTGGACGTGCTGCTGGTGGGCGACTCGCTGAACCAGGTTCTCGCGGGTCACGAGACCACCCTGAGCACCACGCTGGACCAGATGATCTACCACGCCGCCGCGGTACGACGCGGCTCCCGGCGGGCACTGGTCTTCGTAGACCTCCCGTTCCTGACCTACCAGGTGTCCATCCCGGAAGCGATTCGCAATGCCGGCCGGGTGCTCCAGGAGAGCGGCGCGCACGGGGTGAAGCTCGAAGGCGGCA
This sequence comes from Gemmatimonadales bacterium, assembly GCA_039930805.1. Classification (GTDB taxonomy): domain Bacteria; phylum Gemmatimonadota; class Gemmatimonadetes; order Gemmatimonadales; family GWC2-71-9; genus CAVVWJ01. Next base: position 437 of record JBDTTD010000222.1, read on the forward strand.
GCCACATGGCGGAGACGGTGGGTGCACTGGTGGAGCGGGGCATTCCCGTCATCGGCCACCTCGGACTCACGCCGCAGTCGGTTCACGCGCTCGGCGGCTACCGGGTGCAGGGTCGGGAGGAGAGCGCCGCCGAGCGGCTGCTCTCCGACGCGAAGGCGCTCGAGGCCGCCGGGGCCTGCGCCATCGTCCTGGAGCTGCTCCCCGCAGCGTTGGCGGGGCGGATCTCCCAGTCACTTAGGATTCCGACTATCGGCATCGGCGCCGGCCCGCAATGCGACGGCCAGGTGCTGGTCCTGCACGACATGCTGGGCCTCAACGAGCAGTTCGCCCCGAAGTTCCTCAAGCACTACGCCAAGCTGGGGGAGTCGGTTCGGGCCGCGGTGCGCAGCTACGCCAGCGAGGTACGCGAGGGGAAGTATCCGGGGAAAGAGCACAGTTTTGAATGAGTCCCGACTCCCGACTCCTGACCCCCCCCAGCATGATCGAACTCAACACCATTCCCGATCTGAAGTCGTGGATTAGCGCGCAACGCGCGGCCAACCGGCGCATCGGCTTCGTCCCCACCATGGGATATCTGCACCAGGGTCACCTGGCTCTGGTGGATGAGGCCAGACGACGGGCCGACTCCGTGATCCTCAGCATCTTCGTCAACCCGCTTCAGTTCGGACCCAACGAGGATCTGGCGCGCTATCCCCGGGATCTTCCCCGGGACCGGGACCTGGCTTCGGGTCGGGGTGTGGACGCCATCTTCGTTCCCACCGTCGCCGCGATGTATCCGGCGGGATCGGAAGTGCGCCTGGCGCCGGGACCGATTGCGGACCGGTGGGAGGGGGCCGCGCGACCGGGGCACTTCGCCGGTGTGCTGACCGTCGTCGCCAAGCTGTTCCACCTGGTCGAGCCCGACCTGGCCTGCTTCGGCCAAAAGGATGTTCAGCAGCTGACCCTGATCCGGCGCATGGTGCGGGATCTCGATTGGCCGGTGGAGATCGTCGCGGTGCCGACGGTGCGGGAGGCCGACGGTCTCGCGCTGAGCAGCCGGAATGCGTACCTGGGAGGGGAAGACCGCAAGCGCGCCGTCGTGCTGAGTCGGGCACTGCAGGCAGCCCACGAAGCCTGGCGTGGCGGCGAGCGCAGCGCCGAGGCGTTGGAGACTCGGGTGCGGAAGGAGCTGGGTCGGGAGCCTGCCGTCCTGGTCGAGTATATTTCGATCGCCGATCCCGATGCTCTCGCGCCGGTGGAAAGGGCGGACGAGCGCACCGTTGTATCCCTTGCAGCCCGGATCGGCGGCACCCGCCTCATCGACAACATCAAGCTGGGAGAAGGAATCCACTGAACGAATCGGACACGGCACCTCCACCCGGCCCGACGCCTCCCGGACTGCGGCCCACGTTGCCCGAGTGGGCCGTCGTCACACCGGCACGGCTGGAGCACATCCAGCGCGTCGCTCAGCTCGCCTCCGGTTGGGCGGAGGAGATGGGAGTGCCAGACTCGGAGCGGAACCGCTGGCTCCGCGCGGTCTGGCTGCACGATGCTCTGCGCGACGCGCCGGCGGAGCAGCTTTCCCGGTGGGGCGCGACGACTCCCGGACCCGAGGAATTGTGGCATGGCCCCGCCAGCGCCGCGCATGCCAAGGCGCAAGGTGAGATCGACCGGGGTGTGCTCGACGCGGTGCGCTATCATTCCGTCGGCCTCGCCGAGTGGGACATGGTGGGTCGCATGCTCTATTGCGCCGACTTCCTCGATCCGGGACGGGAGTTCGAGCGTGAGGCCCGAGCCCAACTGGCCGAGCGGCTGCCCAGAGATCCGGGCGGCGTCCTCCGCGAAGTAGCCCGCTTCCGCCTCCTCCATCACATCAAGACCGGATGGCCCATTCTCGACCCTACAGTCCGATTCTGGAACAGCCTCGTCACCGCTGGCTCTGGCTCGCGCTGAGCGCAGGGCTGATCCTGCTTGCGGCGGGGAGCGGCTTCCTGCTGCGGCGCGAGCGTGAGGAGAAAGCAGTCAACCACGCCTTCGCCGTCCCGCCGGTTCGGGGCCGGGTCATGCTCGAAGTCCTGAACGGCACCAGGCGACAGGGCGTGGCGCGCACCGCCACCCGGATGCTGCGGGGTCGTGGCCTCGACGTGGTCTTCCTCGGCAACGCCGACTCGGCCGAGGCGTTGACTCGCGTGATCGTGCGCCGGGGCGATCCGGAGCGAGCCAAGTATGTGGTGGATGTGCTTGGGACGGGCAAGATCGTGGTCGAGCCCGATACGTTTCGCCGGGTGGACGTGAGCGTGATTCTCGGTGAGGACTTCACGCCAAGGCTCGGAGTGCATCCCTGAAAGGGAAGAATCAACATGAGCGGGGACGTAACGGGAAGGAAAGAACTCACACTCTTTCTCCCTCGCTCACCCCGCAGACCCCAATCACGATATCCATCACGTTCGTCCCCGTCAGCCCCGGCTTGATCAGCGCGTCCACCGACTCGAGAGCCGGATAGGCATCGTGTGCGGCGAGATCGCGAGCCGGATCCCGTCCTCGATTCTTCATCCCGGTCCAGGTGCCCCCGTCCACCACGGCACCTGCGGCGTCGGTGGGCCCGTCGCGACCGTCGGTGCCGGCCGCGAGCAGGGCAATTCCGTTGGCGACTCCGTCGAGCGCTCGGGCCGCGGCCAGTGCCAGCTCCTGGGAGCGCCCACCGATACCGGTCGGGCCCTCCCCGAGGGTCACCGTGGTTTCCCCTCCCCAGATCAGGCAGGCCGGCGAGCGACTTGGTTGCGGGATCGAGGGCCGAACGCAATTATTGATGAGACTAGCGGCTACACTCGCTCCGGCCGTCGACGCCTCCCCGGCGAGCGGCGTGTCCACCACCCGAGGAGCGAGGCCCAACTCAGTCGCGCGCCTGGCCACAGCTTCGAGGGCCAGCCGGTTACTGGCTACCAGCCCAAAGGTCACCCGCGCAAACGCCTGGTCTCCGGCCTTTGGCGTTTCCGGCGTTTCTCCCCGGATGGCGGATGAGACCAGCTCCCGGGCCGATGCGGGGATCCTGGACCAGAGCCCGACATCCTCGAGCAGGGCGCGGACGTCCGCCGCCGAGGTTGGGTCGGGAACGCAGGGGCCTGAACCGATCGCGGCAAGGTCATCCCCGATGACGTCGGACACGACGTAGACCCGGACCCGGGCGGGGGCCAACGCGCGGGCAAGCTTTCCGCCGCCCCAGCGAGAGAAGCGCTTGCGGATGCGGTTCATGGCCGTGATGTCGAGACCGGAGCCAAGCAGCAGGGCGTAAATGGCCGTGAGCTCCGCCGGGGTGACTCCCGGCTCGGGTGCACCGATCAGGCTAGTGGTTCCACCCGAGAGCAGTAGCCACACTTCGTCCTCCGGCCCCACTCCGGCGGCGATTGCTCCCACCGCCTCGGCCGCAGCAAGGGATCCCGGCCCGGGCTCCGGGTGATCGCCCTTGACCAGGTCCAGCAGGCGATGAGGGCTTCGACCCGCGCCGGGCGCGACGATGATGCCGCCTTCGGGGTCGCGCCCGTGGGAGCGGAGGACCTCCACCGCGGTGGTCGCCATGGGCAGCGCCGCCTTCCCCAGCGCCAGGATCCAGACCCGGCGAGCGGGGTCGAGCTCCAATTCCTGAAGCCGGGCAGTGAGGGCCGGTCCGGGTGCGGCCGCGTCGGTAGCCGCCCGGTAGAGGTCCACCAGCAGGTCACGGACGGCGGATGGCGGTGAACGGTTCAAGCCGGGCTCTTGTGAAAAAGTTCACAAAGTGTTAAAGATGGTGGGTGTACAAGTATTCAGGCTCAGGAAGGTCTAAAGTCTAGAGTCTAGAGTCTAGAGTCTAGAGT
>JBDTTD010000223.1:0-4240 GCA_039930805.1 Gemmatimonadales bacterium
CCTCGCCGGCCAGCATCACGCCGGCCTTGACCAGCTCTTCATTGAACTTTCCCATATCGGTGAGCATTTCCTTGGTGGGCAGGACGCCGGCCTCGGAATCCTGGTCGGCTTTGACTATCACCATGAATCGCATTGTCGGGTCTCCTTTTGATTTGGCTATGGGCTATGGGCTATGGGCCATTGGCTCACCTGCCTCTTGCTGCCGGCTCCCCTCATCTACCCGTCGAACCAGCCCCCGGGAAATCGACACCTCCTCCGATCCTTTTTCCACCCCTTTGTAAGTCGTTGTGACCCGCTATTCTACAGCCGCATGATTGTCCACCTTATCGACGGCACCTACGAGCTCTTCCGCCACTTCTATGGCCTCCGCCGCTCCATCAAGGGCGAGGATCCGCCATTCGGCGCCGTCATCGGCGTACTGCACACCGTGCTTCAGATGATAGAGACCGGGGCGACTCACATCGGGGTGGCCACCGATCATGTCATCGAGTCGTTCCGCAACGATCTCTGGCCCGGCTACAAGACCGGCCAGGGCATCGAGCCCGCGCTGCTCGCGCAATTTCACCCGCTGGAGGAAGCGCTCGCCGCCATGGGCGTGGCAGTCTGGCCGATGGTCGAGCTGGAGGCGGACGACGCGCTGGCCTCAGCCGCGCGCCTCGCCGAAGCCGATGCCGTCGTGGAGAAGGTCTGCATCTGGACACCCGACAAGGATCTGGCGCAGTGCGTCCGGGGCGACCGGGTGGTCCAGGTGATCCGGCGAGGTAACCAGGTCCGCAATGCGGAGGGCGTGCGGGAGAAGTTCGGGGTAGCGCCGCCGCTGATTCCCGACCTCCTGGCGCTCGTGGGTGACGCAGCTGACGGCTATCCCGGCATTACAGGCATCGGCTCCGTCACGGCGGCGCGCCTGTTGAACCAGTACGGCCCGATCGAGGGTTTCCCGGCCGGAGTGCTGGGGGAGACCCGCCCCCTGGCATTGCTCTTCAAGCAGTTGGCCACGCTTCGGACCGATGCGGTGCTATTCGACGATGTGGAGCAAATGCGCTGGCGGGGTCCTACCCCTGAGTTCACGCCGTATGCCCGGCGCATCGGAGCGGATCGGGTGCTGGAGCGCTGCCTCAGGGCAAATGTCGCGTAGCCTCTAAAAGCAACAGCCGGCTCATCCGAAGACGAGCCGACTGCTACTGCGTACGTGGGGCTGGGTTACAGCTTCACCACATTCTCCGCCGCGGGGCCCTTCTGGCCCTGTACGACGTCAAACTCGACGCGGTCACCCTCGGCCAGGCTCTTGAACCCCTGGCCCTGGATCGCCGAATGATGGACGAAACAGTCCTTCTGACCGTCCTCGGGCGTAATGAAACCAAAGCCCTTGGCGTCGTTAAACCACTTGACGGTGCCTGTGGTGCGTGCCATTTCCTGCTCCTTGTACGTGATGTGCGCGGATTTCGCCTCCACGCGGGGCACGGCTGCAGCGGCGCTACGTGCGCCAGAAACGGCAGCCAATGAAACAGGGGCCGGCACCAACGCCGAGCCCCTGTGTTCACGTCGGTTATCGGGCGCGCAAGCGCGCCTCGGAATAGCGCTAAGGTAGCCCGGAAGCCCCTAAACGGCAACCCACCGGCCTCATTCCTCGACGGCCCGCTGCAGCTCCCTCGCCGCGATGACCAGATCCACCGTCTGAAGCCGCTTCGTGCGACTGGCTTCCAGCGCCTGCGCCAGCTTGCTCCGGCGAGCGTGGGCCCGGACGATCTCCGTCTCAGCCGCAATCGCCAGATCCTTGGCGCGAGTGATGGCATCTCGCACGGCGTGGTACAGGTCATCGGGGGTAAAGGGCTTCAGCATCACCCGGACCGGGGTGTCCGAGGACTCGATATAGGGCACCGCGTCCGGATCGGCGGACATGCAGAGCACCGCCACCGTCGGCCGGTATCGAGTCAGCGTCTCCGATACCCGGCGGCCGTCGATCAGCGGCATCGCCAGATCGGTCAGTACCAGATCGAATGGCTGGGAGTGCGATTGAATCAGCCGTAGTGCGCTCTCGCCGTCGGGAGCCTCCTCGACGCGAAAGTCTTCCGCCTCGAGCGTGTGGCGGAGGATCCGGCGCATGGCCGGCTCGTCGTCCACCACCAGCACGCTGGCACCTTGCCACCCGGGGGCCTGGGGACCGGAAGGGCGCTGGTCGCCCACATCAATTGCTGAAACAGGGAAAAATCATTTCGCCCTCGGCGTCGGCCAGCGGCTCCGGGGCCGCCACGGCCCGTCCCTGCGCATACCCGATCCCCATGGTCCGTAGCCGGTTCAGGACCGGCTCGCTGTCCACCTCCTCGGCGATGGTGGCGATCCCCATCAGGCGCCCGACCTGGTTCACGGCGGTGACGATGGTGCCGTACACCGGGTCGTCAACCACTCCCCCTACATAGTGGCCGCCGATCTTGAGGAAATCGACCGCCAGCGCCTTGAGATAGGCAAACGAGAGCACCCCGTTGCCAAAGTCGTCCAGGGCCACCCCGCACCCCGTCATCCTGATCTCGGAGATGAAGCGCACTGTATGGGCGAAGTTGGACAGCGCCGCGGCTTCGGCAATCTCGAAGCAGAGGGTCTGCGGCGGCAGCCGGTGCTGAGACAGCTGCTCCCGCAGTCGGGGGACCAGGTTCTCATCCTCCAGCGAGGCGGCGCTGAGGTTGATGGAGCAGAGCGGCAGCTCGCACTCGGGGTGATTCCGATGCCAGCCCCCCACGAGCTCGATGGTCCGGTTGATGACCCAGCGGTCGATGGCCGGCATCAGGTTGTACCGCTCCGCCTGGGGAAGGAAAGCAGACGCGGGCTGCAGGTTCCCCCGCTCGTCAGGGAGCCGGAGGAGGATCTCGCACCGGGTCCGGGCAGTGGACTCGGGCAGGAGCGGCATGATCGATTGGGCGTAGAGATGAAAGCGCCCCTCAGCCAACGCCTGGGCCAGGCGATTGGTCCGCCGGGTCTCGGGATGGGAGGGCTCACCGGCCAGGGTCGGCGGCCGGTCGACGAAGACCCGGTTGCCTCCTTCTTCCTTGGCGCTGTAGCAGGCAGCGTCGGCGGCCCGGACCACGGAGGCCATGCGGCCGCTGCTGGCGGTGATCGGCACCACGCCGATGCTGATTCCCAGGGAGAAGCTCCGGCCTGCCCACAGGAACTGAAATTCTTCCACCGCCCGGCGAACCGACTCGGCGACTTTCTCCGCCTCGTCCAGGGAACAATTCTCCAAAAGGGCCGCGAACTCATCGCCGCCCAGGCGGGCCAGGGTGTCGCGCTTGCGAAGGTGGTTGCCGAGGATGGCGGCGATCTGGCGCAGCAGCTCATCTCCGGCTTCATGACCGCAGAAGTCGTTGACCGGCTTGAATTGATCGAGGTCGAGATAGAAGAGGGCGTGTTCTCCGACGCCGGTCACGGCGGTGTCACCGAGCGCCCGGGTCAACAGCCGCTCGAACTCCTTCCGGTTGACCAGGGAGGTGAGGGCATCGTGCGCGGCCTCGTGGGAGAGTTTGCGCGATACCCGGCGCTTCTCGGTCACGTCGTGGAAGACCAGCACCACGCCGGTGGTTACGCCGTTGCGGTCCCGGATCGGCGCCGCCGAATCGCCGATGGCGACTTCTGTCCCATCCCGGCGCAACAGGATAACCCCGTCCGCCAGGTCCACGGCGCGCCCCGCCTGGAGGCAGCGCGCCACCGTGCTCTCGACCGGCTCCCTGGTGATGTCGGAGACAAAGGTCAGGATGCTGGCCGCGGGCAGCCCGAGCGCCTCATTGGTGCGCCAGCCGGTGAGCCGCTCCGCGACCGGATTGAGATACAGCATCCTCCCCGCTGCATCGGTGGTGATTACGGCATCCCCGATCGATTCCAGGGTGATCACCGCCTGCTCCTTCTCCCGGAACAGGCTCTCCTGGGCGCGGCGCCACTCGGTGAGGTCCCGGATCGTGACCAGCACCAATGGGTGGGCTCCGGGCCCGAGCGGACCCCGGTGAATCTCGACCGGGAACTCACTCCCGTTCCGGCGCCGGGCAAATAAGCTGACCCGTGTTCCCCTGGGCTGGCTTTCCGCTGGCTCCTGATTGAGGGCCGGGAACGAGTCGAGGATGCGGTGGAAGCGGGTGGGAATCAGCCGAGTCATCGGCTGGCCCATGAGCTCCTGCTCGGTCCACCCGAGCAGCCGCTCGACCTCGTGGTTCAGCGCGACCATATGTCCAAGGGAGTCAAGGACCACCGTGGCGTC
>JBDTTD010000224.1:0-4238 GCA_039930805.1 Gemmatimonadales bacterium
CCTGGTGTGCATGATGGCCGGCGCCGACTTCATCAAGACCTCCACCGGCAAGGAGAGTGTCAACGCCACCCTGCCGGTCGGGCTGGTGATGGCGCGGGGCATCCGCGATTACCGCGAGCGCACCGGTCAGCTCATCGGGCTCAAGGCGGCCGGCGGGATCCGCACCGCCCGCGAGGCGCTGGACTGGCTGGCGCTGGTCAAGGACGAGCTGGGCGACCGCTGGCTGCGAGCGGATCTCTTCCGCTTTGGCGCCAGCACGCTGCTGGGCGACATCGAGCGCCAGTTGGAGCACTTCGTGACCGGCCGGTATTCGGCTGCGCACCGGCATCCTACAGGGTAGATCGAGACCGCATGGCATCCGTACCCGAGATCTTCCAGACCATGGCCTACGGTCCCGCTCCCGAGGCGGTGGGGCCCGCGAACGCCTGGCTGGAAGCTCACGGCCGCCGCTTCGGGCTTTTCATTGGCGGGAAATGGACCGAGCCCGGCGACGAGACTTTCGAGACCCTGAACCCGGCCACCGGCAAGCCGATCTCCCGGCTGACGCAGGCCGGCGGGGCCGATGTGGACCGCGCGGTGAAGGCCGCGCGGAAAGCCCAACCGGGCTGGTGGGCGCTGGGCGGGCACGGGCGAGCCCGCTACCTCTACGCCATCGCCCGCCAGGTGCTGAAGCACAGTCGGGAATTCGCGGTCCTCGAGTCGCTCGACAATGGCAAGCCGATCCGCGAATCCCGCGACATCGATGTGCCGCTGCTGGCCCGCCACTTCTACTACCATGCCGGCTGGGCCCAGCTCATGGAGCAGGAGCTGCCCGGCCGGGTGCCGGTCGGCGTGATCGGTCAGATCATCCCCTGGAACTTTCCGCTGCTGATGCTGGCCTGGAAGATTGCTCCCGCGTTGGCCATGGGGAACACGGTGGTGCTCAAGCCCGCCGAGTTCACCTCGCTCACCGCGCTGCGCTTCGCCGAGCTGTGTGAGGAGAGCGGGCTCCCGCCGGGGGTGGTGAACATCATCACGGGAGACGGCCGCACGGGAACGGCGCTGGTGGCCCATCCTGGCGTGGACAAGATCGCCTTTACCGGGTCCACCGAGGTGGGGCGGATGATTCGCACCGCCACCGCGGGGAGCGGGAAGAAGCTCTCGCTCGAGCTGGGCGGAAAGTCGCCCTTTATCGTCTTCAGCGATGCCGACCTCGACAGCGTAGTGGAGGGCGTGGTGGACGCGATCTGGTTCAATCAGGGCCAGGTCTGCTGCGCCGGATCCCGGATCCTGGTCCAGGAGGGCGTGGCGGACCGGCTGGTGGCCAAGCTCAAGCAGCGGATGGAGACGCTCCGGGTCGGCGATCCGCTCGACAAGGCGGTGGACATGGGAGCGATCATCGCTCCGGTCCAGCTGGAGAAGATTCAGGAGCTGGTCCGCCGGGGCGAGGAAGAGGGCGCCACCCTGTGGCAGCCGTCCTGGAGCTGCCCGCAGGAGGGGTGGTTTTATCCGCCGACGCTGTTCACCGAGGTCTCTCCCGCCGCCACGATCGCGCAGGTGGAGATCTTCGGGCCGGTGGTCGTCCTGATGAGCTTCCGCACCCCGGTGGAGGCGGTCGAGCTGGCCAACAATACCAGGTACGGTCTGGCGGCGAGCCTCTGGACCGAGAACATCAACCTCGCGTTGGACGTGGCACCCCAGCTCAAGGCGGGAACGGTCTGGATCAACTGCACCAATGTCTTCGACGCGGCCAGCGGCTTCGGCGGGTATCGCGAGAGCGGTTTCGGGCGTGAAGGCGGGCGGGAGGGGCTGCGGGAATACGTGGAGTGGGCGGGGCAGAAAAAGTCAGGGGTAGCGCCCGCTCTGAGCGCAACGAAGGCGCGGAAAGGGGGGCGCCAGCAACCGCCCCGAGGGCCTGCTGCCCCGCTGCCCCCCATCGACCGTACCCCGAAGCTCTACATTGCCGGCAAGCAGGTGCGGCCCGACTCAGGCTACAGCCTGCCGGTGCTCGATGCCTCGGGCCAGCGGATCGGAGAGGTCGGCCATGGAAACAGGAAGGACATCCGGAACGCGGTCGAGGCCGCGCACAAGGCGGCTTCATGGGCGCAGGCCACCGCCCATAATCGGGCCCAGGTGCTCTACTACCTGGCGGAGAATCTCGCTGCCCGGGGAGACGAGTTCGGCCGCCGGCTTGCCGAATCCTCGGGCGACCCGGCCGCCGCCGCGCGCGAGGTGGAGCTCACCATCGACCGGATTTACACCTGGGCCGCCTGGGCCGACAAGTACGATGGGCGGGTGCATCACACGCCCTATCGGAATGTGACCCTGGCCATGCCTGAGCCTATAGGCGTCCTGGGCGTCCTAAGTCCGGACGAGTGGCCGCTGCTGGGCTTGGTCTCGACCGTGCTCCCAGCCATCGCCATGGGTAACACGGTGGTGGCGGTGCCGTCGACCCGCGCTCCGCTCCCGGCCACCGACCTCTACCAGGTTATGGACACGTCCGATCTGCCGGGCGGGGTGGTGAACATCGTCACCGGTCTCAGCGACGAGCTGGCCCCGGTTCTGGCCGCGCATGACGATGTGGATGGGATCTGGTATTTCGGCAGCGCGGAGGTGTCAGCCGAGGTCGAGCGACTCTCGGTCGGAAACATGAAGCGGACCTGGGTGGACCTGGGGAAGAGCCGCGATTGGACTGACGCGCGACGGGGTGCAGGAGAGGAGTTCCTGGAGCAGGCCACGCAGGTGAAGAACATCTGGATTCCCTACGGGGAGTGAGTCTCAGCGAGCCAGAACAAACAGCAAAAGCGAACACGGATGAACCCGGATAACGACGACGGATCGCTCCTGCTCGACTATACCATCCCTTCGCGCTTCTAGGTTTCAGAGTTACCGGTACAACGGCACACCTAAGGGCGAGCTCAGGCCATCCGCGGCTGCTTTTGTTTTCTACTCCAGTCCCACCATCTCGAGCAGCAAGCCGTCCCTGAGTCCGAACCCGCTGACCCTCACGTCAGCAGCATCGACCGCCTCTAACAGCTCAGCGGCCACCGCCGACCCGGCGACGATGATATCAGCCCTCTGGGGGTGAAGTCCGGCCACCTGGCGACGCTGCTCGGGCCGCAGGGCGGCGAGCGACGACATCAGGCGATGCACCTCGGCGGTCGTGACAGTGATCCCGTGGAGCGGCCGCGACGAAGGACCTGGTCGCGCCAACATCATGCTCCCCAACGTGACAAAGGTGCCGCCCAGCCCGATCACTCTCGAGCCTCGCCACTCGGAAGCCGGAAGGATGGGCTCCAGCTCCCGCCGGATTCGCTCACCCAGCTCGGCGAGCGGGAGCTCCAGCTCGGTCAATTTCACCGCGCCCAGTGGCAGCGAGTGGGAAAGAGTGACTGCTCCGTTCTCTGCGCCTATCAGCTCCAGGCTGCCTCCACCGATGTCTGCCACCAGGGTACGATGGCTGCCGGGGAAGTGGTACGCGGCGGATCGGTAGGCCAGGGCAGCCTCGGTTTCCGGAAGAATCATGCGGAGGGGAATGTCCAGCTCTCGAACCCGGGCAACGAATTCGGCGCCATTCGCCGCCTCGCGCAGCGCCGCGGTACCCACGGCCGCGACTCGGGTCACTCCGTGGCGGCGGCAGATCTCGCGCATGCGGGCAAGGCTCTCGATCGCCCGCCGCATCTCGGTGTCGCCGAGCCGGCCGCTGCGAGCGAGTCCTGCGCCCAGCCGGGGCCGGTCCTCGGCCTCCTCGATGACGACCAGGCCGGCGCCGGGGTCGTATTCGGCGACGGTGAGCTTGACGCTGTTGGAGCCGACATCGATGGCGGCGATGCGCTCGCCCGGGCGATTCACTTCCCGCGAGCCGCCGGGCTCTCCCGGGACTCGCCCCGGTCTTCGGCATGATGCTTGATCGAGCGGCCTTCTACCAGAAATACCACGTCCTCCGCGATATTGGTGGCGAGATCGGCCACCCGCTCCAGGTTGCGGCTCACCAGGAAGAGCTCCATGCCGGAGCCGATGGTGTGCGGGTCCTCCATCATGTGGGTGAGGAGAATCCGGAACACCGACCGATGCAGCGCGTCGACCTTGTCGTCTCTGAGACAGACCTCGCGGCCGGCCGCGGCGTCGCCCCGGATGAAGGCCTCGAGCGCGTCGGACAGCATCTCCCGGGCCAGTCGAGCCATGTCCACGATCTCGGGCTCCGGCGCGATCGGCCGGGCCTGGTTCAGGCGTTCCGCCGACTGGGCGATGTTCACGGC
>JBDTTD010000225.1:0-4221 GCA_039930805.1 Gemmatimonadales bacterium
CCATTCAGGAAAGCGGGCGTCGCGGGATTGCTGTCGGCGGCGATCTTGTCGTTGCCGGTGGTGACGGGGCGAGTGGGATCCTCCCGATGGAAGATCTCGACCAGACGACGGAGGACCTGGGCGCCGTCCGGCGTGCTCTGCTCACCGATCTCGTTGCCGGCGCTCCACAGCACGACTGAGGGGTGGTTCCGGTCCCGGCGGATGAAATCACTGGCGTCCCGCTCGGACCATTCGGCGAAGTACTTGTGGTAGCCTTCCGGCACCTTGCCGAAGGTCCACTCGTCGAACGCCTCCGCCATGACCAGGAATCCGAGCCGGTCGCACAGATCGAGAAACTCCGGGGCGGGCGGGTTGTGCGCGGTGCGGACGGCGTTGGCCCCCATTTTCTTCAGCATCTCGAGCCGGCGCCGCCAGACCTGCTCCGGCACCGCCGCGCCGAGACCGCCCGCCTCGTGATGCAGATTGACGCCCCGCATCTTTACCCGCCGGCCGTTGAGCAGGAAGCCGCGATCCTGGTCGTAGGCGATGCTGCGGATCCCGAACGTCGTGACGGTGGTGTCGGCGGCGCGTGAGCCCTCTCTGACCGTCGAGTGGACCGAGTATAGGGCGGGGGTCTCCACCGACCAGAGCTGAGGCGACTCGACCCGCAGCTGCTGCTCCAGGTCGAGCTTCTGGCCGGGGGCGAGAGAGAACGGGGTTTCCGTGCGCGCCACCTCGCAGCCGGCGCTGTCCGTGACAACGGAGCGGAGCACGCCTCGTCGCGCAGCGGGGTGATCGTTCTCCACCCGGGTGCGGACCACCACCTCGGCGCTGGCGGAGTCGGCCCCCGGGGTGGTCACATAGGTTCCCCAGTGGCCCACGTGCAACCGATCCACGATGGTCAGCCAGGTGTGGCGGTAGATGCCGCTGCCGCTATACCAGCGGGAGTTCGGCTGTTGAGAGTTGTCCACCCGAACGGCTACCACATTGAGGCCCGGCGCCAGGTGCGCAGTCACGTCGTACGCGAAGCCGACGTAGCCGTAGGGCCGCTTCCCCAGGTGGACGCCGTTGATCCAGACGTCGCTGTTCATGTAGACGCCGTCGAGCTCGAGCCAAGCCTCCCGGCCCCGCGCACCGGCCGGCAATCCAAATGTCTTCCGGTACCAGCCGGTGCCGCCGGGGAAGTAGCCCATGCCGCCACCGCCGGCAGCATCCTCGCGCGGCGTCCCCTCGATGCTCCAGTCGTGAGGCAGGTCCAGCGAGCGCCATTGGCGATCATCGAAGGACGGCCGCTCGGCTCCGGCCGGGTCGCCGAGGGTGAAGCGCCATCCCGGGTCCATGGACAGGCGTTGCCGCTGAGCTGCGACGGGCGTCGCCGCGGCAAGGACGAAAAAACTCACCACGGAGACACGGAGAACCTTCATGGCCTCTTCAGCACCACGGCACCATAGGCCGGCAGCGCGATCGCATCGCCGGGCTGAAGGGCGTTCGATAGGAGATCACGCGAACCGGCTACCTTGAAGCCGGTGACCGAGACCTTCACCGCGCGCGGCCGGGCGTTCACCAGGACCACCAGATCGCCACGACGATAGGCGATCACATCCTTGTCGGCGCTGGTCTTCACCGGCTGGAGATCCCTTCCGGTGAGTGCCGGCTCGGTCCGGGCCAGCTTCAGAACCCGGGCATAGAAGGCACGAGCCTCCGCTGCGCCGGGCTGATTCCACACGATCGGCTCGCGCTCGAACAGCCCCAGCTTCTGCGGGCTCTCGACCTCCTGACCGTTATAGAGCAGCGGCCGTCCCGGCAGCAACGCCACCGCCACGTAGGCCGCACGTTCCCCTGCGCCCCGACCGAAGATCTTGACCGGCGGATCGTCCCAGGCGGTCTTGTCGTGGTTGGTGGTAAAGCGCATGCGCATGCCACCTGTGGGCATGGCTCTCATGTCCTTGAGCTCGCTGGTGACGAAAGAGGAGGCCGGCGATCCCTGCCAGACCGCCTTGAGACTGTCGTAGGAAGCCCACGCGTAGGTGAGGTCGAAGCCGAGCCGGTGCATCTCCAGGTCATCCCACTCCGCCAGCAGCATGATCCGCCGGGGTACGGCGCGACGAACGGCGGGGACCGCCTGGCGCCAGAAGTCGTAGGGGATGAACCCGGCGACATCGACCCGGAAGCCGTCGATGCCGAACTCCCGCAACCAATACTGCATGGCGTCGATGATCTCGCGCCGCACGGCGGGATTCTTGTAATTGAGCTGCACCACGTCGGTCCAGTCGGTCAGCTTCCCTTTGTCGTCCCGGGGCACGCTGGGCTCGCCCCGCTCGTTACGGATGTAGTAGTCCGGATGCGCCTTGACCCAGGGATGGTCGGGTGAGGTGTGGTTCGGCACGAAGTCGAGGATCAGCTTCATCCCGCGCCCATGCACCGCCTTCACCAGCGCCCGGAGGTCTGCGGCATTGCCGTAGGCCGGATTGATGCCGCGGTAGTCTCTCACCGCGTACGGCGACCCCAGCGTTCCCTTCCGGTTGAGGGTGCCGATCGGGTAGATGGGCATCAGCCAGATGACGTCCGCGCCGGATGACTCGATCCGATCCAGGCCGTCGATCACACCCCGAAAGGTGCCCGCGGGTGAGAAATCCTGAACGAAGACCTCGTACAGCGCGCTGCGGGCGACCCAGGACGTGTCGAGCGCCGTGGCCGGGGACGGAGCCTGACTAGGAGCCGGCCGGGGGACGGTGAGGAACACTGCTGTCAGCAGGTACCAATCGACACGATTCAGCATGGATCCTCCTTCATCATCAGCAACTGCGCACCACGGAAACACGGAAGACACGGAATACTGCACGGAAACCGTGAGATCACTGGACCAAGTGTTGATGGTGTGTGCGGTGGGGGAACCCTGAGTTCACCAAGAGTAGAGTACCAGGTTGTCCGTTTCATGGAGCCTTCCGTGTCTTCCGTGCTTCCGTGGTGCGCAGTTTTCACATAACACAACGCCGCCACCATACCGGCGGCGACGCTGTGTGGGTATAGCAGTCTCCGGTAAAGCGCCGGGCTCAGTAGCCCGGATTCTGCGACAGGTTCGGGTTGGTGGTGAGCTCGGATGCCGGTAGCGGGTACAGATCCCGGAACGTCCCGGTCGCGGTGCCGGCCACTGCGCCGCCCTTCCACGCCCAGACGTAGGCCCCTCCGGTGAACAGGCCGTAGCGGACCAGGTCGGTCCGGCGGTGCGCCTCGAAAAGGAGCTCGCGTCCGCGCTCGTCCAGAATGAACTGCAGCGTAAGCTCGCCCGCGGTGATATCTCCGCTGGTGTTGCCATAGGCGCGCTGCCGCAGGGCGTTCACGTAGGCCAGCGCCAGCGCCGGGTCGCCGCCGCCGCCCCGCAAATTGGCCTCGGCGTAGATCAGATACGCGTCGCCCAGCCGGAACATCGGGAAGTCGGTATCGGGATGGGTCGCGTTGGAGCCGGACGCCCCCAGGCTGGTCTTGTTGGTGAACTTCGGCGCCGGGATCCCGTCGCTATAGCTGCTGATGCTGTTGACCTGCACGGTCTGGCCGGCGGTCCAGAAGAACGAGGCCCTTTGATCGCCCGCGGGGTTCTGGGGCGCGAAATACCGGTTGTACGCCTCCGGCTTGAGGCGCAGGCCGAACCAGCATCCGTCTACCCCGTAGTCACCGGCGTTCATGGAGCCGCCGCAGGACGCATGGACCAGGAAGGTTGTGCCGCCAAAGGTCTGGGTGCGGAGGCCATCCTGGATGACGGGGAAGATGATCTCCGGCGAGGTGTTGTTGTCGGCCTGGAACAGGTGACGATAGCTGGGATCAAGGGTGAACGGGCCCGCGATCACGGCCTGCGCCGCGGCCAGGGCCTGGGCGTACTGCGGCGTGCCGGTGTAGACCCCGGCATTCAGGTAAATCGTGGCCAGCAGCATGGACGCAGCCCCGTCGGTCGCCCGGCCATAGGTACCCGGCGTGGCCGGGGGGAGCAGGGGACGGATGGCGGTCAGCTCGCTCACGACGAAGTCATAGACCTGCTGACGGGTGCTCTGGGCCGGTGGGGTGGCACCGATCGGATCGGCCTCCGTCACCAGCGGGATGTTGCCGAACAGGTCGATCCCGTGCCAGTAGCTGAGCGCCCGGAGGAACCGGGCCTCGGCGCGGAAGGTCTGAATTTCTGCCGTGAGCTGAGGCGAGACGTTGCGCGCTGCCAGCGCGGCATCGGAGGTCTGGCGGAGAAACTCGTTG
>JBDTTD010000226.1:0-4192 GCA_039930805.1 Gemmatimonadales bacterium
CTCCAACTGAGCCGGCCCCGCCTCCGCCGCCATGCCTCCCAGGGTGCACGCCGCCCGAATCAGTGCGCCGGTCTTGCCCCGGTGAACCTCGATCAGCTCGGAGAGCGGCAGCTTCCGGCGCTCGGCTTCCAGGTCGAGCCACTGCCCTCCTACCATGCCCTCGATTCCGCCCGCCTGGAAGAGATCGCCGGCCATCGAGCCCAGCGTGCTGGTGGGAAGACGGAGCTCACCCGACGCCACGGCAAGCAGCCGTGCGGCCACCGGGACCAGCAGGAAGCCCACCCGGGTGGCCGTGGCCACATCGAAGGCGCGGTGGGTCGTAGGCCGGCCCCGCCGGAGGTCGTCGTCGTCCATGCACGGGAGATCGTCGTGCACCAGCGAGTAGGTGTGCACCGTCTCGACGGCTGCGGCGACGCCGGCGATGGCGGCGGAGTGGCCGCCGAACGCGCGGTAGGCCGCCATCAGCAGCGCGGCGCGAACCCGCTTGCCGGGAGTGCGGAGCGCATAGGAGAGCGCCTGACCCTGACGCCCCCCGATCTCCTGCTCCAGGCGTTTGGCCCAGCCGCTCAGCAGGGCGTCAGTCCGGTCTCTCGCCTCCGCCAGCAGATCCGTTGCCGCCGCCGAAGCGGCTTCAGGCATCGAGATCGGTCAGCCTGAGATCGCCACCCGCCTCCTCCAGCACTGCCTGCACCTTTACTTCGGCCGCGACCAGGCGCTCCCGCGCCGCCCGGAGGCGAGCGATCCCCTCCTCGAACAGCACCAGCGCCGCATCGAGCTCGACATCGTCCGCCTCCAGCTTGCGCACGATCTCCTCCAGCCGGACCAGCTCCTCCGCCAACGCCGGCGGGGACTCAGTGGGCTCAGTTTTCGGCATCGCGATCACTCCACCCGGGCGCGGACGTCGCCGTCGGCCACCCGCAATCGGAAGCTGGCGTCCCTGATGAAATCGGCCCGCTGCTTCAGGACCCGGCCGGTTTCGTCCATCGGCACGGCATAGCCCCGTCCGAGCACCCGGAGCGGGCTCAGCGCGTCGAGCTGGGCGGCCAGCCGCTCGACCAGGCTGCGCCGCGACTCGAGGACCCATTCCATTCCGGCCTGCAGCCGGTCGGCACTGCGCGCCAGCCGCGCCGCCGCCAGCCGGGTGCGGCCGGTCAGCCCCGAGGCGAGCCGTACCGACAGATCATCGACCAGCCGCAGTACGTCGCGCCGGTTGGCCACCGCCAGCTCCGCCGCGGCAGATGGCGTGGCGGCCCGATGATCCGCGACCAGGTCGGTCAGCGAGATATCGATCTCGTGCCCCACCGCGGAAATGGTGGGCACCCGCACATTGGCGAGCGCGCGACACACCGGCTCACTGTTGAACGCGGCCAGGTCCTGGCGGGCTCCGCCTCCGCGTCCCACGATACAGAGGTCGAGGCCCGGAATCCGGTTCACCACCCGCAGCGCACGGACCAGGTCCTCGACCGCACCGGGACCCTGGACCCGGGCCCCGACCAACAGAATCCGGGCGCAGGGCCAGCGCTTCCGGGTGACCGTCACCACATCCTGGAGCGCGGCGCCGTCGGGCGACGTCACCACGGCAATCGTGCTGACGTAGGGGGGCACTGCACGCTTCCGCAGGGGATCGAACAGACCGTCCTGGTGCAGCAAGGCCTTTACCCGCTCCAGCTCCTGCTGTTTCTGGCCCACCGCGCTGGTCGGCAGCATGCGCGCGACGACGAGCTGGAACTCCCCCTTCTCTTCGTAGAGGCCCGGCCGGGCCAGCACGTAGACTTCGGTTCCGTCCACCGGCGGCTTGCCGGCTCTCGACGCGTTCAGCTTGAACATGCAGCAGCGAACCTGGCTCCGGCCTTCGCGGAGGGTGAAGTACCAATGCCCGCTCGACCAGACCTTGCACTGGAGCACCTCGCCCCGCACCCAGATGGGTGGGAAGCTGCCGTCGAGCAGCTGTTTGATCGCGGTGTTGAGCTGGCCGACGGACCAGACCTGATCGGCAGCACCAGGAGGATTAAGGGGCAGAGACAGGGTCATAGATCGAAGACTAATAGAGCGTCGGCAAGATCAATCGAGATTTGCTTGCTTCAATGCCTGCAGCGTGTTCTGTAGCAGCATGGCGATGGTCATGGGGCCCACACCTCCAGGCACGGGCGTAATTGCGGATGCAATCGTGGCAACAGGCTCATAGGCCACGTCGCCTACCAGGCGGTAGCCCTTTGGCCGCAACGGGTCCTCTACCCGGTTGATGCCCACGTCGATCACGACGGCACCGGGGCGCACCATGTCCGCGGTGACGAACTCCGCCTTCCCGATGGCCGCCAGCAGGATGTCGGCCTGACGGGTGACGGCAGGGAGGTCACGGGTGCGGGAATGGCACACGGTCACCGTCGCGTCGCCTCCGGGCCCCTGCTGAATCAGGAGGTTGGCCATCGGCTTGCCCACGATGTTCGAGCGACCGACGATGACCGCGTGCGCCCCCTTGGTCTCGATGCCGGAACGAATCAGCATCTGCTGCACGCCGTACGGCGTCGCGGGCCGAAAGGCGGTCTTGTCGCCGGTGACCAGCTTCCCCACGTTGACCGGATGAAAGCCGTCCACGTCTTTCCCCGGATCGATCCGCTGGAGCACCTTCTCGCTGTTGATGTGCTTCGGCAGCGGCAGCTGGACCAGGATGCCATGAATCGCGGGATCCGCGTTGAGCCGGTCAACCGTCGCCAGGAGCTCGGCCTCGGAGGTTTCGGCGGCCAGCCGCAGGGTGACGGAGTGCATTCCGGCTTCGTCGCACGCCTTTCCCTTGGACCGGACATACACCGCACTGGCAGGATCTTCGCCCACCAGGACGGCGGCCAGCCCGGGCTTCCGTCCGGTGCGGCTCAGCCGGGCCACTTCAGCGGCCACCTCTTCTCGAATCGCCTTGGCGATGGCAACGCCGTCGAGGACGCGGGCGCTCACCGGGCGAAGTCCACGGCGCGGGTCTCCCGGATCACGACCACCTTGATCTGGCCGGGATACTGCAGCTCGCCTTCGATCTTTCGGGCGATCGACTCCGAGAGCTGCGCGGCGGCGCTGTCGTCGATACGCTCGGGGGTCACGACCACCCTGATCTCCCGGCCCGCCTGGATGACGTTGCTCTTCTCCACCCCGGGGAACGCGTTGGCGATCTCTTCCAAACGGGTCAGCCGCTTGACGTAGCTTTCGAAGGCCTCCCGCCGGGCACCCGGCCTCGAGCCGCTGATGGCGTCGGCCGCCTGGACCAGCACCGACTCGGTGGATTCGTGCGCCACGTCGTCGTGGTGCGCCTGAATGCAGTTGATCACCGCCGCGCTCTCGCCGTACTTGCGGGCAACCTCCACGCCCAGCTCGACGTGGGTTCCCTCGCTGTTGTGGGTCAGCACCTTGCCCACGTCGTGCAGCAGGGCGCCGCGCTTCGCCAGCAGCACGTCGACGTGCAGCTCGGCCGCCATCATCCCGGCCAGCCACGCCACTTCCTTCGAATGATCGAGGATGTTCTGGCCGTAGGAGGTGCGGTAGCGCATCCGGCCGATGAGCTTGATCATCTCCGGGTGCAGGCCGTGCACGCCAGTGTCGTACGCCGCCTGCTCGCCCAGCTCGACCAGCTGGGCTTCCAGCTCGGTGCCCATCTTCACCACCACCTCTTCGATCCGGCCCGGATGGATGCGGCCGTCCACGATGAGGGCCTCGAGTGACCGGCGGGCCACCTCGCGCCGGATGGGATCAAAACAGGAGATGATCACCGTGTCGGGGGTGTCGTCGATGATGACGTCGACGCCGGTAGCGGTCTCGAAGGCGCGGATGTTCCGGCCTTCGCGGCCGATGATCCGACCCTTCATGTCGTCGCTCGGCAGGGCGACGGCGGCGACCGTGCTCTCAGCCGTGTGCTCGGCGCCCAGCCGCTGAATGGCCATGGAGATGATCCGCCGCGCGTCCCGGTCAGCGGTGCGGCGCGCCTGGTCCTTGATGTCGCGCACCAGCGCCGCGGCCTGGCCGCGGGCCTCGTCCTCGATCCGCTGAAGAATCTCCCGGCGAGCGTCCTCGGCGGTGAGCCCGGCGATGCGCTCCAGCTTGACCCGCTGCTCCTGGGCCAGCCGGTCGGCCTCTCCCTCCCGGCTCCGAAGGCTGAGCTCCCGCTGGGTCAGGGCCTCCTCGCGGTGCGCGGCTCCCCGCTCCCGGGCAT
>JBDTTD010000227.1:0-4186 GCA_039930805.1 Gemmatimonadales bacterium
CACCATCGTCTACGGGGTCAACCACGAGTCCTTCGACCCTGGCAAGCATCAGATCATCTCCAACGCCAGCTGCACTACGAACTGTCTGGTGCCGGTCGTGAAGGTGATCCTCGACCGTTTCGGGTTTGTCAGCGGCTTCATGACGACGGTGCACTCCTATACCAACGACCAGAATATCCTCGACCTGCCGCACCAGGACCTCCGCCGTGCGCGTGCCGCCGCGCTCTCGATCATCCCGACCACAACCGGCGCAGCCAAGGCCACGTCTCTGGTCCTGCCCGAGGTCAAGGGCAAGATCGACGGGGTGTCTCTCCGGGTGCCGACGCCGGACGTGTCGGTGGTGGCGCTGACCTGTGTGGTCGAGAAGGCAACCACGGCCGACGAGGTCAACAACGCCTTCCGGGCAGCCGCCAAGACCGGACCGCTCAAGAGCGTGCTCGCCGTGAGCGACGAGCCGCTGGTCTCGGTGGACTACATCGGCGATCTCCACTCCAGCACGGTGGATGCGCTCTCGACCAGCGTGGTGGCGGGCACCCTCGTCAATGTGACCTCCTGGTACGACAACGAGATGGGCTACTCGGCCCGGTGCGTGGACTTGCTGCGGTACATCGGGTCGCGCCGGTGAAGCGTACCCTGGAATCGTTGGACCAGGGATCGCTCGAGGGACGGCGCGCACTGGTGCGGGTTGACTTCAACTGTCCCATCAAGGACGGTGTGGTCACCGACGACACCCGCATCCGCGCCGCGTTACCCACCATCAAGTACCTCCGCGAGCGTGGGGCCCGCCTGGTTCTGCTGTCGCACCTGGGGCGTCCCCAGAACGGGCCCGATCCCAAGTATTCCATGCAGCCGGTGGTGCGAGCCCTGGAGAAGTTGCTCGGCGCCCCCGTCACCTTTCTCCCCGACCCGACGGCCCCCGAGGCGGTCACGGTCACCAAGCGTCTCCCTCGCGGCGGCGTGGCGGTGGCGGAGAACACCCGCTTCTATCCCGGCGAGGAGGAAAATGATCTGGCGCTGGCGGAACGGTTCGCGGCCCTGGGCGATCTGTATGTGAACGACGCGTTCGGATCCGCACATCGGGCTCACGCGAGCACGGAAGCCATTGCCCGGGTGCTGAAACCGGCCGTCTCCGGCCTCCTGATGGAGCGCGAGCTTCGCTATCTGGGTGAGGCATTGCACCAACCCAAGCGGCCATTCGTGGCCGTACTGGGCGGGGCCAAGATCAGCGGCAAGATCGATTTGATCGAGGCCCTGCTGCCGAAGGTGGATGAGATACTGCTGGGCGGGGCCATGGCCTGCACCTTCTTCGAGGCCATGGGTCTCGAGACCGGCAACTCGCTGGTAGAGCACGAGCGACTGGATCTCGCGCGCGACCTGATGAAGAAGGCGGGCAAGAAGCTGGTGCTGCCGGTCGGCTCTGTTATCGCGCAGGCGCTGAAGTCGGACGCCGAAACCCGCACGGTCAAGCGCGACGCCATCCCCAAGGGCTGGGCGGTGTACGACATCGATCCGGCCACCGAGAAGAACTTCGCTTCGATCATCGAGCGGGCCGGCACCGTGGTATGGAACGGTCCCGTGGGGGTGTTCGAGACGCCCCCGTTCGATCATGGTACCCTGGCTATTGCGCAGGCCATGGCCAAGGCCACCGCTCACGGCGCCGTCACCGTGATCGGCGGCGGCGACTCGGCGGCAGCGGTGGCTCAAGCGGGGCTATCGGACAAGATCACCCATGTGTCCACCGGCGGCGGCGCGTCGCTGGAGTTTCTCGAAGGGAAGGAGCTGCCGGGCGTGGCTGCCCTGGACGAGGCTCCCTCGCCATGACCGGGTCCTCCGAACGAGCTCTTATCTATGCCGCCAATTGGAAGATGAACCTCGGGCCCACCGAGGCGCGTCATTATGCCGAGCGGTTTCTCTCGCTCACGTCTCCGGTCAAGGGACGCAGTCTCTGGTTCTTTCCTCCGGCGGTGTCGCTGGGATCGCTCTGCGAGGCGATGCGTGCCCGCTCCGACCTTCGAATCGGCGCACAGAACGTACACTGGGAGCCAAAGGGGGCGTTCACCGGCGAGATCTCGATTCCCATTGCCATGGAAGCGGGAGCCCGTGCGATACTGGCGGGGCACTCCGAGCGACGCCAGCTGTTCGGGGAAACCGACGACCAGGTAGCCAAGAAGGCCAAGGCTGCACTTCACCTGGGTGTGACCCCTCTGGTCTGCGTGGGCGAAACCCTCGCTGAGCGCGAAGGGGGCCGCACCGAGGCGGTGATCGTGCGCCAGTTGGGGCCCGTGATCGAGGCGCTGGTGCCGACCGAATGGGGTCGCGTCGTACTGGCCTACGAGCCGGTGTGGGCCATCGGAACCGGTAAGAACGCCACCCCGGATGATGCCGCTCAAATCCACGAGCTGATTCGAATGGAGCTGGGACGCCACGGCGTCACCGCTCGGGTGCCGATCCTGTACGGCGGCAGCGTGAACAGCGGCAACGTGCTGTCCCTGCTGGCGCGCCCTCAGCTGGACGGCGTCCTGGTCGGCGGCGCGAGTCTGGACCCGGAGGGATGGGCCGAGCTGGTAGGGTTGAGCTAGGGAGCCCCAATAGCCTTCAATGCCCGAGCTCCCCGACATCACACTTTACCTCGAGCAACTAGCGTCTCGGGTCCTGAACCAGACCCTGGAGCGTATCGTCATCCGCAATCCGTTCGTACTCCGCTCGTTCGACCCCCCGGTCAGTGAAGCAGCAGAGAAGCGCGTGCTCGGTCTCCGCCGGATGGGTAAGCGCATCGTCTTTGCGCTGGAGGGAGAGCTGTTCCTGGTCATTCACCTCATGATTGCCGGCCGGCTTAAGTGGTATCCCCTGGGTAAGAAGGCCGGTGGCAAGCTCGTGCTCGCGGTGCTCGAGTTTCCGGATGGTCTCCTCTTCTTCACCGAAGCCGGTACCAAGCGCCGGGCATCGATGCACCTGGTCTCGGGCGAGACAGCGCTACTCCAGTTCGAGCGGGGCGGGCTCGAGGTACTGGAGTCGGATCTGGCGAGCTTTGCTGAGCGTCTGAGGTCGGAGAGCCATACCCTCAAGCGCTCGCTCACCGATCCCCGGCTGTTCAGCGGCATCGGCAACGCCTACTCCGACGAGATCCTCCACCGCGCTCGGCTCTCGCCGCTCGCGCTCAGCCGAAAGCTCAGCGACGCGGATGTGAACCGGCTGTATCAGGCCACTCGCGCTACGCTCGAGGAGTGGATCGTGCGTCTCCGGAATGAGGCTGGGGAGGCCTTTCCCGAGAAGGTGACCGCTTTCCGCCCGGGCATGGCGGTACATGGCAGGTATGGGCAGCCTTGTCCGGACTGCGACACGCCCGTGCAGCGGATACGCTATGCCGACAATGAGACCAATTACTGCGCCCGCTGTCAGACAGGTGGCCGCCTCCTGGCTGACCGAGCCATGTCCAGGCTGCTCAAGCAGGATTGGCCCAGGTCGATTGACGAGGTGGAGTGAGTCGTCAGTCGCCAGTCACCAGTCGCCGGTCTTCGGATCTCGCGGTTTGAGATCAGGTGCCCTTGATCCCCGGATATTTGAACCAGCAGCTAGACCGGTATGAAATCAGCGCCGAACCAATCCATTCCCCGCGAATCCGGCGACTGGCGACTGGCGACCTTCTCGACTAAAATTCCGCCCGACTCAGGGAGACCACAATGTTCGCTTTTCTGCTCACGCTGCTCATAATCGACGCGTTGTTGCTGTCCGTGGTCGTGCTGCTCCAGGCCGGCCAGGGTGGTGGCCTCGCCTCCATGGGTGGTGGTGGCGGGACCGATACCGTGATGGGCGGCCGCCAGGCGGTTACGATTCTCACGAAGCTCACCTGGTGGTGCGGCGGAATCTTCCTGCTGCTTTCTCTGCTGCTCTCGTTCACCCCCCGCGGCAACTCGAGCGCGCTGCAGGAACGGCTTCGGGCCGCTACGCCCTCGGAGCCCAAGCAGGCCCCGCTGCCGCTGGGGGCACCAACCCCGCCACCGGCGCAGGCACCAGCCGCCCAGACGCCGCCTCCCGCCGGTCAAACTCCTGCGCCGGCGCCCCAGGCTCCCGCCGCCCCTCAGCCGAAAAAGTGAACCGGGCGTTCGTGCTGCTCGAGGACGGCAACTGGTTTGCCGGAACCAGCGCACGGCCCCTCGACCCGGCCTTCGGCGAAGTCGTCTTCACC
>JBDTTD010000228.1:0-4183 GCA_039930805.1 Gemmatimonadales bacterium
GACCGTGCAGGCCTCTACCGTGTTGCCGCCGGGCTCCGATGCGGGGGTCATCCGAGTGCCCGGCGCCCGTTTCGGCCTGGCCATGACAGTGGACTGCAACAGCCGGCTGGTCGCGCTCGATCCCTACGAGGGCGGCAAGGCTGCGGTGGCAGAGGCCGCCCGCAACCTCGCCTGCACCGGCGCCCGGCCGCTGGGCATCACCGATTGCTTGAACTTCGGCAACCCGGAAAAGCCGGAGGTCTTCTTCCAGTTCCGGGAGGCCGCGCGGGGCATTGCGGATGCCTGCCGCGCGTTCGACACCCCGGTGACCGGCGGAAACGTGTCGTTCTACAATGAGAGTCCCACCGGCGCCATCGATCCCACCCCGACGATAGGCATGGTTGGACTGCTGTCCCGGGTCGAGAATCGGGTGGGAAGTCATTTCGACTCACCGCAGGATGAGGTTTTCATCGTCGGGGAGACCAGCGGCATCCTCGGGGGATCGGCGTACTGGGCCGAGGTGTGTGATTTCATCGGCGGGGACCCCCCGGCGGTCGATCTGCAGGCCGAGGTCCAGCTGCAGCGCTTCCTGGTGGCGGCGGCCGAGCAGCACCTGCTCCGATCAGCCCACGACTGCTCAGAGGGTGGCCTGGCGGTGACCCTGGCTGAAGCCGCCATGGGTGGTCCGTACGTGCCGGGCAGTCTCGGCGCCAGCCTCGATCTCACCGGCTACGCCCCGGACGTGCCGATCGAAGGCCTGCTGTATGGCGAAGACGGCGCCCGGGCGGTGGTCACCTGTGCCCCGCACCAGGCCCGCCATCTCATCGGTCTGGCTAACGAGCACCGGGTACCGGTGTTCCACGCGGGCCGGGTGGAACGAGCCGGAACGCTGGAACTCCAGGTAGGTTCTCAGTTGTTCACCTGGAGCACCGAAGCCCTTCGAAGGATCTACTCAGAAGCCATTCCCCGCCGGATGCAGCATCCCGACGTGGATCGTGTGGTAGGAGAGTAAGCATGTGTGGCATCATCGGCGTTTCCGGGATCTCCGACGCGGCCCGACTCACCTATCTCGGTCTCTATGCCCTGCAGCACCGGGGCCAGGAGAGTGCCGGGATTGTGGCCGTGGACCAGGACGGGACCGCCCGGTCGCACCGCGGCATGGGCCTGGTATCGGAGAACTTCGACGACGAGACCCTGGCCTCCCTGCCGGGCGACGTTGCCGTGGGCCATACCCGCTACTCGACCACCGGCAGCACGGTGCTGGCCAATGCCCAGCCCTGCAACGTGAACACCCGGTGCGGCCCCCTCGCCATCGCCCATAACGGCAACCTCATCAACGCCGGCGTCATCAAGCATGAGCTGGTTTCGCGGGGGGCGATCTTCACCGGCTCCAGCGACACCGAGGTGCTGGTCCATCTGATCGCGCGCTCCGAGGCCGCCACCGTGGAGGACCAGATCCGCGAGGCGCTGGAGCAGGTGGATGGCGCCTACAGTCTCGTGATCACGGTGGGCCGGACGTTGTATGCCGTGGTGGACAGCCGTGGCTTCCGCCCCCTGGTGATCGGGCGCCTCGGTGACGGCCTGGTGGTGGCCTCCGAGACCTGCGCCCTGGATCTGATCGGCGCTTCCTTTCACTGTGAGCTCCGGCCGGGGGATTTTATCCGGATCGACGATGGTGAGGTAACCCACTTGCCCCGCCTCGCTCCTCGTCCGATGAGCCGCTGCGTGTTCGAGCTGGTTTATTTCGCGCGGCCGGACAGCATCGTGTTCGGCAAGTCGGTCGATGCGGTACGCCGCGAGCTGGGACGGCAGCTCGCAAAAGAGCAGCCCGCCCCCGACGGCGAGGTGGTCTTTGCCGTGCCCGACAGCTCCAATGCCATGGCCCTCGGGTTTTCCGAGGCATCCGGCATCAAGCTCGAGTACGGGCTCATCCGGAACCATTACGTTGGCCGGACCTTCATCAACCCGACCCAGGCACTGCGCGTGGCCAAGGTGAAGATCAAGTTCAACCCGGTGCGCGAGGTCATCGAAGGCAAGTCGGTGGTGGTGGTGGACGACAGCCTGGTCCGGGGCAACACCAGCAAGGAGCTGGTGCAGATGATCCGGGGCGCCGGCGCTCGGGAAGTCCACCTGCGGCTCGGCTCGCCACCGATCACCGGTCCCTGTCACTACGGAATCGACACGCCCACCCGGGCGGAGCTGATCGGGGCGACGCACTCGGTCGAGGAGATCCGACAGTTCCTGGGAGTGGACTCGCTCGGATATCTCTCGCTGGACGGCATGCTGGCGGCGGCGGGCAAAGATATGGGCTACTGCCATGCGTGCTTCTCGGGGAAGTACCCGACCACGACTCCGGAACAGCTGGTTCAGCTGCGGCGTAACAGTCCGCTCATCCCCACCACCGCATGAGCGGCCCGTACACTCAGCCGCTGGTCTACTTCTTCGGGCAGGGTCGCGCCGACGGCACGGCTGCCATGAAGGATGTCCTCGGCGGCAAGGGAGCCGGTCTCGCCGAGATGACGACCATTGGCATCCCGGTCCCTCCCGGCTTTACCATCGCCAGCAATCTCTGCCTCCATTATCTCGAAAGCCATCAGTTTCCCAAGCGGTTACAAGCCCAGGTGGAGAACGCCCTGCAGAGGTTGGAGACCGCGACCGGCAAGCACCTGGGCGACGGCGAGAACCCGCTCCTGGTCTCGGTGCGTTCCGGCGCTGCCGTGTCGATGCCCGGAATGATGGAGACCATCCTGAACCTGGGCCTCAACGACATCACGGTAGAGGCGCTCGCCCGGCTGAGCGGGAATCCGCAGTTTGCCTGGGACTCCTATCGCCGGTTCGTCCAGATGTACGGTACGGTGGTATTCGAGCTGTCGAAGAAGCCCTTCGAGGGTATCCTGGAGGAGCACAAACACCGCTGCGGCATCGAGCGTGACATCGATCTGCCGGTCGAAGAGATGCAGGCGATCGTTAGCCGGTTCAAGGAACATGTGCGCACTGAGTCCGGCCGGGAATTCCCCACCGAGCCGCTGGATCAGCTCTGGGGTGCCATCGCCGCGGTGTTCGAGAGCTGGAATACCCGCCGGGCCATCGACTACAGGAAGCTGCACGACATTCCGGATTCGATGGGCACCGCGGTCAACATCGTCTCCATGGTCTTCGGCAACCTGGGCGAGGACTCCGGCACCGGAGTCACCTTCAGCCGCGATCCTTCGACCGGCGAGCAGCGGCTGTATGGCGAGTTTCTACTCAACGCCCAGGGCGAGGACGTGGTATCCGGCAGCCGTACCCCGCTGCCCATCGATCAGCTGAAGGAGCAGCTCCCGCATGCCTACCAGGAGCTGGAACGGCTGGCCCGCACCCTGGAGCGCCATTTCCGCGACGTGCAGGACATGGAGTTCACCATCGAGCGCGGCAATCTCTACATGCTGCAGACTCGACGCGGCCAGCGCTCCGGGCATGCCGCGGTGCGCATCGCCTGCGATATGGTCGACGAGGGTCTCATCTCGGAGCAGGAGGCGGTCGCCCGTATTCCGCCCAACGACCTCAACCAGCTCCTGCACCCCACTATCGATCCCCACAGCAAGCTCGACCTGCTGACCACCGGCCTTCCGGCCTCTCCCGGGGCTGCCTGTGGCACGGTGGTCTTCGACGCCGATCAGGCCGAGCGCCTGGGGAAGGCGGGTCAAGCCGTGGTCCTGGTGCGGAGGGAGACCTCTCCGGATGACTTCCATGGGATGGTCACCGCCAAGGCCATCCTCACGGCCCGCGGGGGCATGACGTCCCACGCCGCCGTGGTTGCCCGCGGAATGGGCAAACCGTGCGTGGCAGGAGCTCAGGGCCTGACGGTGGACGAGAAGGCCAACCGTTTCTCGGTTGACGGGCGAAGCGTGGGCCAGGGCGACTGGATCACGGTGGACGGGAGCAGCGGGAAGGTCTTCGCCGGACAGGCGGCGCTGATTCCGCCCGAGCTCAGCGGCAACTTCAATCGGGTGATGAAGTGGGCCGACCGGATAATGCAGCTTCGCGTGCGGGTAAATGCCGACACGCCGGCCGACGCGCATCGCGGCCGCGACTTCGGCGCCGAAGGCATCGGCCTCTGCCGTACCGAGCACATGTTCTTCAGCGGAGACCGGCTCCTGGCCATGCGGGAGATGATCGTGGCCCAGGACGTCCCCGGGCGGAAGCGCGCACTGGCCAAGCTGCT
>JBDTTD010000229.1:0-4181 GCA_039930805.1 Gemmatimonadales bacterium
CATCGGCCACCGAGAGGCCCGAGGCCTCGAAGAGATAGGCGGCGTGCAGCAGGCGGACGGCTGACAGGTAGTTCTTGGGGGACGGGAGCCCTGCCCGCGCAAAGCGCGACATGAGGGTGCTCGGCCGGACATACAGTCTCTGCGCCAGATTGGTGACGGTTGGAGTTTCCGGCGCCAGCCGGATCATGGCTTCGAGGAAGAGCCTGGTATCGGCCGGGGCGTCGGCCAGGGCGTCGAGGATCGGGCCCTGGATCCGGGCCACCGCGCGAGATGCCGGCTGTCCCACCACCTGGCGGAGCCGGCTCCAACCCATTGGCGATGTTACATCCACTACTTGCCGGACGCCGGATGCTCCCAGCCGGAGGAGCATTTCGGTAGCGCTCGGGTCGTGTTGGGACACCAGGGCCACAGTTGGGATACCCGGGAACTCCCGAACCAGGTGGCCCAACACCTCCACCTGCTCTGGCCCGCACCGGTGTACCGACACCAGGACGGCGTCGACTGGACGCTCCCTAACCATCCGGACTGCCTCGGGTATCGAATCCCGGTGCACCACAGCGAAACACCCACTCCCCGCAGCGTCCACCCGCGGTCGCTCGATCGGCAGCAAGACAGTGGCGACCATTGGCGAACTGCCCCTCTCTGAGCCAAAGCGCACGTTGTCCTCTTGGTAGGTCGTGCGGGAGAGTACCCCAGGCTCGTCAAATGAGTTTAAATCCGAAACGGCGCGAACCTCGGCCTCGTCGGGTTATAAACGCGGGCGCCGGTTCTGGGGCAGGCAACCCTGCCGGGTCCCGAAGCATCCAATTCAGGTTGTCGCCCAGCGCATCTCCTGGTGGTATGGCCGGGCTGTAGACCGGGTGTATTTTTTACCCACCGCCATTGGTTTCTGACGTGAGCGATACGACCATCGACCTCTTTACCGCACTTCAAACGGCGCTGGGGCATCAGTACCGGCTCGAGCGGGAGCTGGGACGCGGTGGCATGGGCGTGGTCTTTCTCGCGACCGATACCGCTCTCGACCGCCGCGTCGCCATCAAGGTCGTTCATCCCGAGCTCGCCGCGCACGAGTCGATCACCCGGCGGTTCCTGGCAGAGGCCCGGACCATCGCCCGGTTGCGCCACCCCAACATCGTGGCGGTTCATGCCGCGGGGAGCGCGGAAGGCCTCCTCTACTACGTGATGGACGAGGTCGCTGGCGAGAGCCTCCGGCAGAAGCTCCTCCGGGAGGGGCGCATTTCCGCGGTGGAGACCGCCCGCATCCTGGCCGATCTCGCCGCGGCGCTGGACGCATCGGGCCGGGCTGGGGTGGTGCATCGGGACGTGAAGCCGGAGAATGTGCTGCTCGACGAGGCAAGCGGCCGGGCCATGCTGGCCGACTTCGGAATCGCCCGGGCAGTGGCAGTCGAGGCGAGCGGCTCCAGCACGGGCCAGGGCGTGGCGGTCGGGACGCCGGTGTACATGAGCCCCGAGCAGGCGGCCGGCGAGGAGATCGACATCCGTAGCGACCTGTATGCCCTGGGTGTGGTGGCCTACGAGATGCTGACTGCACAGCCCCCTTTCCAGGGGCCCAACCGGGTGGTGGTCTCCAAGCACATCGCCGAGCGGCCGGTGCCGGTCGAACGGCTGCGGCCGGAGACACCGAGAGAGCTGGCCGGTGCGGTGATGAAGGCGCTGGAGAAACAGCCATCCGATCGGTGGCAAACCGGGGAAGAGTTCCGTCAGGCCGTGGCGGGAGAGCGGCAGACGCCGGCCACGAGACAGCAGACCCGTCGGCGAATGATCGCTGGGACAGCCGCAGCGCTGGCCCTGCTGGTGGCCGGCGTCGCCCTGACCCGCCGCAGCTCCGGCCCCCCGCGGGATGTCAATCCTCGTCACTCCATCCTGGTCCTGCCCTTCGACAACTTGCGGGACGAGCGTTCGGTTGATTGGCTGAGGGACGGCAGCGTCAGCATGCTGGGGCTCAACCTGTCCCAGTGGAACGATCTCACCGTGGTGGACCACGGACGATTGCACGACCTGCTGGCCAAGCACGATCTCAGGGTCGGCGACGACATCGGCCTGAACATGGCACGTCGGCTGGCCCGTGAGGCCGGAGTGTGGACCGTGGTACTGGGAGACTACACCCCGGCGGGCGACTCACTGCATCTCACGGCACGGGTTTTCGATGTCGCCAGCGGCAAGCGCGTGGATGTAGCACGGGTGGACGACCGGGCCGGATCCGACGTGCGGCCACTCTTCGACAACCTTGCGGCCAAGCTGCTGGATCTGTCCGGGGCCCCCAACGAGATCCGAATCGGCCTGGCGCGCTCTACCACCCAGTCCCTCGAGGCCTTCCGCGCCTATCTGCGGGGCGTGGAACACCTCAACCGGTGGGACCTGGCCAACGCCCAGCGTGATCTCGAGCGCGCCATCGCTCTCGACACCACCTTCGGCCTCGCGTACTACAAGCTCGCGCTCACCCGGGGCTGGGTAGGCGGAACGGAAGATTCGATAGGCCAACGGGCGATTCGCCGCGCTACCACCTTCTCGGGAAATCTCCCCCCCCACGAGCGAGCGGTGATCAACGCCCACCGGGCCTTCGTACAGGGCGAGACCGCCGAGGCTCGGTCTCTGTACCAGCAGCTCCTGGCCCGCGATGCCAGCGACGCCGACGCCTGGTACGGGCTGGGCGATGCCTGGTTTCACGACACCGCCGGGGCCGACCAGGCGCCCGCCTGGACCCAGGCGATGCGTGCGTTCAAGCGGGCGCTTGCACTCGATCCGAACTACGCCCTGGCCTATGAGCACGTGCACGCGATGCTGAGCGAGGCGGCGGTCAACAATCCACTCTACGCCCTCCTGCCGGCGGACTCCTTCGTGGTAGCCCGGACCGCCGGCGGCCAACCGCTCGTCGACAGCGTCAAGCTGAAGGCCGCGGTGCTGCGGGCCAGGGATGAGGCGCTCAACTCGGCCCGGAGCTGGATCGCCAGCCAGCCGACGACGCTTCGAGCTCACGGCGCGATGGTCAACGCCTACGTGAGCGTGGGGAACTATTCCGCCGCCCTGTCCGAGGTTGAGCGGTTCAGGGAGGCGACCCCGGTTCATCCCGAGCTCCCCTTCGTGCAGGCCCGGATCCGGTTTGCCTCCGGTGAGATCGACCGCGCGGCGGCCCAGCTTCGCACGGCGCTCGACACGGTGACGCTCAAGGATTTTCAGACCTACCAGGGCACCCCGACTGTCCTGGCCGATATCGCGGCAGCCGCTAACGTCTTCGCCTATCAGGGCGACCTCGATAATGCGGCAAAGGCCATCGACCTGGCGGACCAGGTTCGGCGTGAGGTTCTCTATGAGCCGGGCGGGATGCACGGGGACACCAAAGGCGAGTCCTGGCGGCGGTCGATGCTCGGTGAGCTGTACGCCGCGGCCGGAGCTCCAGCGGCGTCGCTCCGGCAGATCTGGCAGAGTGCCGCGGAAGACGGCCGGATGGCCACGCCGGACAAGCGGAAACACCTCGTTCACGCCGGCGCCACCGCGGCTATCGGCCTCTTCACCGGTTTGGCGGCCGATAGCACCGCACTCACGGAGCTCCAGGCGATATCCGGCGAAAGACCCTCGAAGGAAGTACGCGCCCTGCTGGCGGTCAGCCGGGGGGATTCGGCTGGAGCTCGACGGGCCCTCGCTGAGCCCGACTCGGCAGCGAAGTACATGTATCGGGTGTACAGCCGCCCCTACGCGGCCCAGGCGTACTACCTCCTGGGTGACTATGAAACCACGCTTCGGGTGCTGGAGGGATTCGAGCCCGCCAATCTGTATACCGCGGGCTTCGATTCTCGCTGGGGCATGCTGGGGCGGGTCCGGCTGCTTCGCGGGGCTGCGTACGAGCGGTTGGGCCGGCTGGCTGAGGCTCGGGTTCAATACCGGCAGGTCATGACCCAGTGGAAGGGAGCCGATCCCGAGCTCCAGCCGTTTCTGGACCAGGCTCGGCGCGGATTGGCGAGGGTGGGGGTGGCCTCTTGAACCGCGTAAGCGGTGAGCGGTTAGCAGGGAGCGGGTCATTTCGCTCGCTTACCGCTTACCTCTTACAGCTCACGCAGTTATATTGACGGACTGGTCAAGCGCGGTGGTCGCGGGGGTCGAAAGGCTTCCGAGGAAAGTCCGAGCTCCATAGGGTAGACTGCCAGGTAACGCCTGGGCGCCGA
>JBDTTD010000230.1:0-4178 GCA_039930805.1 Gemmatimonadales bacterium
GCCTTCAGTTCGACGATGACCTGGTTTCAGCACCATTCCAACGCAGACGAGCACCAAAACGCCCACGGGCCCGCTGTCGCGAGCCCGTGGTTGATACGCACCGTACCTTCCCCGATCAGTTCAGGTGCTTTTCTACATAGTTGTTCGATTCATCCAGCTCCTCTACCAGACCGCTGCGATCCAGCATCACGGTGATCTGCATGTTGTCATATGCGGGCACAAAACCGATGTTGAACTTGAACGTTTGGCCCGGCGCGAGAGGGCCCGTCGATTCGTCAGCTTGACCCCCAAGGTCTGCCAGATGTCCGCCGAAGTTTTCCTTCGCCCAGTACTCGAATCTTTCTACCGGTGCATTGCCCTTGTTGATTATGGTGATCCTGGCGGCGTAGTGGGTCTTTAGATCGTTGAAGTTTTTCTTGATCGACTCAACAGCCAGATCGGGGCATGGCCGAGCGGCCGTCACCGTGTCCACGTTGTTTGTGTCGGTGAGCTCGACGATGACATTGCTGGGGTCGATGACCGTCTTGAGCGGGCGTGTCTGACCGCACCGGGGCCTGGCGGTTTCAGGTACTGTAACGGTGAAGATCTTGGACGTCTTGCCCGCCAGCCGTGGCTGGAACACAGTTCCGATCGCCGCATTGTTGAGGTAGACGTTCACCTTGATCTGTTGGTTCTCCGGGACCGGCGGGATTGCGGCCCGGCTGGCTCCTCCGGCGAGGCTGACAGGTCCGCCTGGATTGACCGGAACCTCGCCTCGATTCCAGAGCTCGAATGTGAGGTCGCCCCTTGCATTGAACCCCAGCTCCTTGACGATGAGGTCGGAGCTGGTCTGGAGCGCTATCACATCGGGATTGATCGGAACGGAGGTGGCTGGATTGGCCGCATTGACCACGCCGGTTTGCTGTTTCGCCGGACGCTGGAGAGCTTCCACGCTCGGCACCATGACCAGCATGAGAGAAATCAACACCAAACTCAAGAGTGACCGTTCTGTCCTAGCGACTGGCATGGTGTCCCGTTCCTTTCCAACGGAATTCGGTGGACCTAAGTATCCCTCGCGCTATACCCCGAACATTTGATAAGCGAGGAGCTGGGCAGATTCCCGGGCTACTTCTTACTGCCGCCTCCGCACGTCCCCACCGAGACCTTCAACAGTTCGTTTCGCATCACCCTGCCGTAGAACCCATCCAGGGTGGCGTTGATCGCCTCCCGGGCGGCATCCTTGGCCAGCTTGTCGATGTTGTTCTGGACCCCGATGATGTTGAGATCCCCGATCGACACAGTGATATCGTCGGTGTCCTGGTTCCAGTGAATCGTGCATGCGCCCTCCGCGCTGAAGGTCACGCTCGGGCGGGCCCGGTACACCACTTTGACATCGGTGAGCTGGACCCCGAGGCCGACACCGGCATACGCGCAGGGACCCAGCTGGAACTTTGCCGACAGTCCGTCGGCCTTGATCTTGGAGATGTTCTGCGTGACGGTGAGTCCCGCCTGCGTGAGCGTGAACGTCGGGACGTCCACCTTGAACTGGAATCCGCTGGTGGATTTGAACCGGATACAGGACGTGCGGACCTTTTTCCCGGCAACGTTTACGTACTGGTCGTTCTCGTACGTCTTGTCGAGGAAGGTGAAGTGGACGTCGAGCAAGGCGGCGTTTTGCGCCGCCTCCGCCATCATCGCCTGGCCCTGCGCGTACTGCGCGAGCGGAATCGGCACTTGCGCTACCAGGTCTCCCGCCGCGGCCCCGGCGGCCGGGTTCCCCCCTGTGGCTGTCGCCCCCGTGCTCGGGGCTGTTGTCGTTGGTTGCTGTGCAGCCGCCGGCTGACGACCAGTGGCGGGACGCGGTTTGGCGACTTGGGCCTCAGAAATGGCTGTCGCGCCCAAAAGCAGTGCGAGAGAGACTCCCGTGAACTGACACTTCCCCTTACGCGACATAAAACCCTCCTCAGTGACTTTCAGAACCTCAGCTTGACCGATTTGCCCAGCTTCTCCTTCGCCTTCTTCTTGGCCTCTTCCCCCGCCGCGCGCGCGGCCTCGGCCGCCAGCCCGTCGTCGGAAGGAATCTCCTTGGCCGCCTCCTCGGGGGGTCCGGGGGTGGCCTCCTGCGCCTCAGCAGGGGCTCCCTCGGCCTCAGCTGCCGGGGTCACCGACCTATCCTCTGCCGGAGCCAGTTGGACATTCTCCGGCACGCCGGCTGGGCTTTCCGGGAACGCCACTGGCGCCGCGGCCCCTACGGCCGGCAGCTTTCGCTGGGTTGCCACGGCAGCGGCAGTGTGCAGCCCCTGCGCGGCGGTCAGGGCCTGCGCCAGTGCCGCTTGGGCAGCGGAAGTGTCTGGCGCCTTTTTCACCGCCGCGATGGCGGCTTTCAACTCGGAGAACCGGCCCGGAAGGTCACCCGCGCTCCGGAGCCGCGCCGCGAGCAGATTCAGGTTGGTGAACTGGCTCAGAAACGATGGAACGGTCGAGCCGAGGGCGGTTATTAGCAGGTCGAGCTTCTTGAGTTTGGCCGGCGGAAGGGGTGCTCCCGCGGCAGCCGAGGGGGCCGCGGCACTCCCGCTTGGCTCCGCTGCAGCCTCTCTACCTTCCTCTTTCCCCGCCGCTGCTTCCCCCTCCGCTACCGTGGCGGCAGCGCCTGCTCCACCAGCCGCCTGGAACGATTGCACCAGGGCCAGCACCTCCGCCGCCTCGCCTTCGAGCGGCGTGGCATAGGGCGGCATCGCGGGCGCCGCAACGGCTCCGCTAGGGGTCTTCTCCGCTGCACTGGCCACTCGGTACCGCATGATCATGCCGTGCTCGCCCACCACATATGCCCGGTCGCGGCGCGGGAAGCTGAGGCCGCGCACAGGGGCAGGGAACCGATGGGGCCTGGATGACCAGCGCGCTCCCCCGTTGGTGGAGAAAGCCAGGTGCTCCCTTCCGAAGCTCCAGCCAGTCTCCGGGTCCGCAAAGCGGAGCCACTCGCCCGGAGTGGCCACGATCCCCTTCCAGGTATTGCCCCCGTCTGCAGTGGCGTAGAGCTTCTTTTCCGAGCTGGTCACAAACCCGGTCTGCTCGCCGGTGAAGAACAGGTCGGTGAGAGCCGCCACCTTCACGTCTCCCGGTCCCACGAAGAACCGCCAGGTCTCCCCCCCGTCCTCGGTCTTGGCCATGATCGGTGGCCCGCAGCTCCCCATGCAGGTGGCCTCCGCGATCGCGTAGCCGACCGAACGGCTGGGAAAGTGAAATCGAACGAGATAGCAACCGACCTGCTTGGTGAGCCCGTCCACCATGGCCTTCACCCCGCATGTGGGCCCCGGCTTCCAGGTCCGTCCCCCGTCCTGGGTGCGGAAGATGGTATGGGGCTCGTGCAGGTATTGGGTCTCACCGGCTGCCGCGAAACCGTCCGTAGGTGAGACGAAGACGAAGTCCCCCATTCGCTCGGGGAGCGGAGCGATTTCCTCCCAGCTCTCACCGTCCGTCGTGGCGAGCAGCTTCTTGCCCTTGATGGCCCACCCATGCCGCTCGTCGAAGAACCGGAGCCGTTCGATCTTGGGATCGGCCGCCGCCGGGTCGCCACCGAGCTGGGCATCCCAGGTCTTGCCCCCATCCCTGGTGTGCAGGATGGTGCCCTTGTCGCCCGACACCCAGCCCACCTCCGGCGTTACGAAAGCGACGTCGGTGAGCTCGAGGTCTTCGGTGTAGCTCACCGGCTCCCAGACACCCTTCGCGGCAGCCGGCTTGGCAGCCTGCGACCAGGCCGAAGCTGGAACAGCCAGCAGGACGACGGTGAAGACAGCCCTGCATTGGATCGGAATCATGGCTTTCACCCTTAGAGGGACGTGAGGGGTCGGCGCGCTAGCCGGCCTCTTGGTAGTCACCCGAAGGGCGAAAACGTTACGGGAGGGGGGACGGTAGCAGCGGATCAGCCCAGTATCACGAAGGGGGCCGAAACTCGACTTGAGCTCCGGCCCCCGCTTTGATAGGGATGACACCCCCGCTTCCCGCCTACCCCTTATCCGCAGTATTCATCCAACTGATCGAACCCGACCAAGACGTCCCGCGGCTTGCTGCCATCGGGCGGGCCGAGTATCCCGGCATAGTGCAGCTGGTCGATGATCCGTGCGGCGCGTCCGTAGCCGATGCGCAACCGTCGCTGGAGGAGTGAGGTGGACCCACCCTGATTCTGGATGCACGCCTCCGCG
>JBDTTD010000231.1:0-4148 GCA_039930805.1 Gemmatimonadales bacterium
TGACCTCGTGAATGCCATTCACGCGCTCTCCCAACTGAGCTACGCCCCCGCTATATTGTCCCGCCTTCGTTCGGCGCCGCGACAGCACGGTAACGTAGCCGTCGTAGCAGTAAGTGTCAACGAGGGATACAGTGCATGAACAAGCACCCTGAGACGGGCCACGAGCCCCCCGATCCGGACGGAGCGCGCCCAGCCGATCCGTCTCCCGACTCCACCTCCGCCGACCTGACCACCGCCGAGATCCTGGCCCAGATGCCGCCCGGCAAGGCCCGGCGCCCGCGGAAGGAAAGCGCCAAGAACCTGGGCGCCTCCGATGCCGAGCGCGATCTCCTGGACCAGTACCTCTTTGAAGTCAGCAAGACGCCGCTGCTCACCGGTGCGCAGGAAGTGGCCATCGCCCGGCGCGCCGTGGCCGGCGACCCCGAAGCGATGCACGAGCTGGTCATCCGCAACCTGCGCTTCGTCATTTCCGTGGCCAAGAAGTATCAGAACCGGGGCATGCCTCTCACCGACCTGATCGGGGAAGGGAACGTCGGACTGCTCACCGCGGCCCGGAAGTTCGACCCCGACCAGGGCGTGAAGTTCATCTCCTACGCCGTCTGGTGGATCAGGCAGTCGATCCTGGCCGCCCTGGCTCGGCAGGGACGCACCGTCCGGGTGCCCCTCAACCGTACCGCCGACCTGTCCCGCATCGTCCGCAGCACGGCGTCACTCCGCCAGGAGCTGCAGCGCGAGCCGACGCCCGAAGAGATCGCCATCGCCACCGGTCTTGCGGTGGACGTGGTCCAGTCGCTCGTCACCCTCAATACCGCCGACGTCCGGCTCGACGCCCCGGTCGATGCCGAAGGCGACATGTCGCTGATCGACCGCTTTACGGCCGATGAGCAGAGCGATCCCGAGACCCAGGTCATGGAGCAGCTCCTGACGGAGGAGATCGACCGGGCCCTGCGGTTGCTCCCCGCTCGCGATGCCAAGGTCCTGCGGCTCTACTTCGGGCTCAACGACGGCAGGGAGCACACCCTGGAAGAGATCGGCGGCCTGCTCGGTGTCACCCGGGAACGGGTCCGGCAGCTCCGGGACCGTGCGCTCAAGCGGCTGCGTGAGGGAGAGATGGGCCAGGCGCTGGCGAGCTTTGCTGCATGAAGGCGGGGCAGCGGGGCAGCCGGGCAGGGGGGCGGCGCGGCCTCAGCGGTAAACGAACTCGGTGCCCTGGCGACCTGCCCCGCTGCCCCGCCGCCCCGCTCTACAATAAACCCAACCCCCACCTTAGCTTCCGCACGTGACGCCCCTCGTGGCACCCGCTCTTCCCACCCGGGGAGGCTTTATCGCCCATGTGGGCCGCCGCAGCCTCGAGGCGGGCCGCGCCGTGGCCGACGTTCCGACCTGGGCCCCCCTTCTAGCAGTGCAGATGCGAAGGCTGGGCGTCGATTCGGTGCCGATCGCCCTCTTCATTGCCGTCTTCACCGGCATCGTCCTCTCCCTCCTCTCATCCTACATCTTCACCGGCGCGGTACCGCTGTACTTCGTCGGCGCGCTGGTGGGGAAGACCATCATGATGGAGCTGGGGCCGGTGCTGACCGGCATGGCGCTGGCGGGACGGGTGGGGGCCAGCATCGCGGCGGAGCTGGGCACCATGAAGGTCACCGAGCAGGTGGACGCGCTGGAGACCCTGGCCTACGACCGGTATTCCTATCTGGTGGTGCCCCGGGTGCTCGCGGCGACGCTGATGTTTCCGGTGGTCACGGCGTTCGCCGTGGCCGTTGGAGTGCTGTCCGGGTGGACCACCGCCATCAATCTCCTGGATCTGTCGACCGCCGAGTTTCTCAGGGGACTGAAGCAGTTCTACCAGTTCAAGGACGTGTGGTTCGGCCTGGTGAAGAGCGCCAGCTTCGGCTTTGCGGTGGCCCTCATGGGATGTCTGCGTGGGCTGGCTACCGAGGGCGGCGCCCAGGGCGTGGGACAGTCCACTACCAGCGCGGTAGTGCTTGGCTGCGAGGCAATCCTGGTGCTCGATGCCTTCTGGGCCCTCGTGCTTCTATGATCGTCCTCGACCGCCTCACCAAGTCTTTCGGCTCGCACGTGGTGCTCAACGGGCTCTCGCTGGAAATCCCGGATGGCCAGAACACGGTCATCATCGGGCCGTCCGGGGCGGGGAAGAGCGTAACCCTCAAGCTCATCGTGGGACTGCTCGAGCCCGGCAGTGGACGGGTACTGGTGGACGATGCCGTGGTGGGCGAGATGGATCGCGACGAGTTGGCCGTGTTGCGGGGCCGGATCGGATATGTCTTCCAGTTTGCCGCCCTGTTCGACTCCATGACCGTGGCCGAGAACATCCGTCTGGGTCTGGCCAGGCGGGGACACGACGAGGCCACCATCCGGAACCGGATCGAGGAGAGTCTGGCCGTGGTGGAGTTGAGCGGGAGCGGGGACGAGATGCCGGGCGAGCTCTCTGGAGGAATGCGGAAACGAGTCGGGATCGCGCGAGCGATCGCCCTCAAGCCGCGCTACATTCTCTACGACGAGCCCACCACCGGGCTGGACCCCGTCACGGCCGCCCTGATGGACCAGCTCATTATACGAACCCGCGATCTCGGTGTGACGGCGCTCGTGGTCACCCACGATATGCGAAGCGCCTTCAGCATTGGAGACCGCGTGGCCCTGATGCACGACGGTGCCATCCGCCAGGTGGGCACGGTGGACGAGATGCAGACCTCCCATGATCCACTGGTGCGACAGTTTATCGAAGGCCGGCCCGACTCCGTGTTGCTGGAGCCGGTGCCACGGAGGTCTACCGGGTGAAACGGAGCAACGAATTCGCTGTGGGACTGGCAGTGCTGGCGGCCCTGGCGCTGGTGATCGGTGGTGCGCTGTGGTTGAGCGAGACCGATGTGAACCAGAAGCAGGCTTCCTATAAGGCCCGCTTCCGCACTGTGGGTGGTCTGGGGGTGGGCGCGCCGGTTACCCTCAGGGGCGTCAAGGTCGGCCGGGTCGAGGGCATCCGACTGATCGAGGACGAATGGGTGGAAACCGACCTGAGCATCGATCGCAGCGTCGTGCTGCCCCGGAAGCCTGCCGCCATCTCGGCATCGGCCAGCCTGTTCGGTGAGTGGAGCGCCAACATCGTTCCGTTCGAGCCACTTCCCACCGATCCACTGATCCGGAGTGCGCTCATCGAGTCCGATCGGGCCGGTGGGGCTGCCTGGCCCGGCGCCACCTTACCGGATATAGGACAGCTGACGGCGCAGGCCAGCCGCATTGCCGGTGACGTGGGCGACATTACCCAGCGGATCGGGCAGGCATTCGACAGCACGGCACTCAAAAACATGCAGCAGAGCGTCAAGGATCTCGCAGCGATCTCCGGGAGGCTGGTCACCTTCGCCAACGCGCAGACCAACCGGATGGATAGAGTGGGCCGGAATGTGGCCACCACGTCCGATGCCTTTGCCGGCGTGGCCCGGACCTTCCAGGGGGCGGTGGCCCGACTCGACACCGCTACCAGCGACAATCAGCTGAAGGACATCCTCAACAACTCACGCAGCTCGAGCGCCGACTTGAGGTACGCCGCGGCGGACCTTCGCTCGGTGATTGCGGCCGCCCGGGCCAACGAGGCGAGCCTGGTGCGGGTGCTTCAGGCAGCCGACACCCTGATGACCAGGATTCAGGCCGGCAACGGCACCCTCGGTATGCTGGCTTCGGACTCCACCCTCTATCGGGAGACCACGAAGACGGTGATCCAGTTCCGGGAGCTGCTGACCGACATTCAGGCCAACCCCAAGAAGTATCTGAAAATCTCCGTTTTCTAAATGATCAAGCGTCGCGCGGAACTGGAGGTCAGTGCCGGCGGGATCGTGTTCCGGCGGGTGCCCGGTCAGGCAGCCACGTATCTCCTGATCCGGGATTCCTACAAGAACTGGGGTTTTCCCAAGGGCCACCTCGAGGGTGACGAGTCACCCGCCCAGGCCGCCATTCGGGAAACGGCTGAAGAAACCGGCCTGGAACACCTCATTCTGCAGGGACCGATCCGGGTAATCGACTGGCACTTCCGCTTTCGCGGACGGCATATTCACAAGTACTGCCATTTCTTTCTGTTCGAGAGCCCTGACGGCGAGGCCTGTCCCCAGGTGGACGAAGGCATCACCGACTGCCAG
>JBDTTD010000232.1:0-4119 GCA_039930805.1 Gemmatimonadales bacterium
GAGTTCTTCGGCATGGGCGCGGTGGTGGATGAAGCCAAACAGGCGCAGCAGCAAGCAGCCGAAGGCTTGAAGAAGGGGTTCGGCCGCCCGACCACCGCGACGCGGCAGTAATCCGAGGAGATCCGAAAGGAGTTCCACTCGTAGCCTGATGATGCGGGTGGCGTGTCACGCAGGAATTCACGAACGATTGCGAAACAATTCAATGACGGCGAAGGAGTCGGGAATGAATCCGAAGGTATCGGAGGAGAACAGCGAGCTCCGCTTTCTGGGCAGCCTCGCGCGCACCACGGGACGGAGGAAATTTGTTCAATGGGCAGGCCTGACGCTTGGCGTTGTGGCGCTGGGCTGCAGTGACGATAACGGTACCAACCCTACCCCGGGTGACGGCGAGGTGAACCTCGGGACCGGTGATACCGGGGTGCTGAACTATGCGTACGCGCTGGAGCAGCTCGAGGCGGCGTTTTACACCGAGGTGCTCGCGGGGGCCTACTTCGCCGGTGCGCAGGCAGACGAGAAGGAAATTCTCACCGATATCAGGAACCATGAGGTCATTCATCGTGACTTCCTGAAGGCCGCCCTCGGCACCAGTGCAATCGCCGATCTCACCGTGACCTTCGCCAGCGTGAACATGGCCGACCGAGCCAGCGTGCTGGGCGCGGCCCAGACCTTCGAGGATCTAGGAGTCTCAGCCTACAACGGTGCCGGCCAGCTGCTCACCGACGCCAGCAATTTGCTTGTTGCCGGCAAGATCGTGTCGGTCGAGGCACGCCACGCCGCAGCGATCCGGGACCTTCTGGTGCCGAAGTCAAGCGCCGTCGGCTCCTTTGCGGGCGACGACACCGTCGATCCCACGACCGGGCTGGAAATCCCCGAGCGGACACCCACAGCCGTGCTGACGGCCGCCGCCACCTACGTCACGACTACCATCAACGCGTCGGGTCTGCCGACCAGCTAAGGAGCCGGGCATGAAGAACGACAGAACGATTCTTGAAGGCCTGGACCCCGAGTTGATGGAACAGGTCGTATCTCGACGTGCCGCCGTCGGGCGGTCAAGTGCGCTGGCCGGGGCACTCGCGATTGCATCGATGCCGGTGGCCTTCGGTCTGCTGGCCAAGCGCGCCTTTGCCCAGGGTGGTTTGCCCCAGGGCATCATCGATGTTCTGAACTTCGCGCTTACGTTGGAGTACCTCGAGGAGGAGTTTTACGTGACCGGCGTCGGCACCGCCGGACTCATCCCGGGAGCAGATCTTCCGATTTTCGAGCAGATCCGCAAGCACGAAACGGCGCATGTGGCGCTCCTCCAGAGCGTGCTCGGCGCCAGTGCCGTGGCGAAGCCGACCTTCGATTTCACCGCCGGGGGAGCCTTCGATCCGTTCAACGTTTATGGCGAATTCCAGGCGCTTTCGCAGGGATTCGAGGACACGGGCGTGCGCGCGTACAAGGGACAGGCGGCAGCGCTCATGTCGGATAATACGGTTCTGACTACAGCGCTCCGCATCCATTCGGTTGAAGGCCGGCATGCCTCGGAGGTACGTCGTCTACGGGGGCAGAAGGGATGGATCACCGGGAATCAGACCGATGTACCGGCGCTGGCGGCGATCTACGCCGGCGAGGAAGCGGCCAATGGGGCGGCCACCAGCGCTGCGGCGGCTGAGGCATTCGACGAGCCGCTCACAATGGCGCAGGTGCTCGCCATCGCCGATCCCTTTATTGTGTAGCATGACCGCAGAAATTCACGAGCCCGCTGGAAGAACTGGCGGGCTCGTGAGTTTTCGGGAGTCGATGCCGGTCGGCACGGTTACATGCCACAGACCCTGCCCGGATGCCGGACGAAGGCAGTCACCTCGTCCAGGATCGGCGCTATCTCGAGCCGGGGCAACATCAGGGCCAGGACGATGCTGATATGGTCCAGGCCTCGATACACGATGGCCTCGGCGCAGCCGCCCCGCTGCCTCACGCGAGCGGCAAGCCGGACCGAGTTGGCCGCTGATACCGCCTTGTCTCTGGCGCCGTGCAGTAGAAGCATCGGCCGCTCTGAGCCATCGACGTGCTCGATCGGGTAGGTCGCCGGCCATTTTTCCCGCGGGCCCATGAGTGCCTGGACGTCGGGGTCGGTCCACACCGTGGCCACCGGCCCGGCCAGGCTCACGAAACCCTTTATCTCAGCCGGAGGGACTCCGGCTTCGTTTAAGTAGCTCTCGTCGAGCGCAAGCAGAGCCGTGGTGTGGGCCCCTGAGGAATGCCCTACCACAAAGATCTGAGCTGGATCCCCGCCATATCGGCCGATGTTGTCCCTGACCCATCGAACCGCGCGGGCGCCGTCCTGCACCCAGGCCGGAAAACGGACCTCGGGATACAAACGGTAATCAGGCACCACGACCACCAGACCAC
Source organism: Gemmatimonadales bacterium (assembly GCA_039930805.1). Lineage (GTDB taxonomy): Bacteria > Gemmatimonadota > Gemmatimonadetes > Gemmatimonadales > GWC2-71-9 > CAVVWJ01. The sequence continues at coordinate 2,392 of JBDTTD010000232.1, forward strand.
GCCGAGTCAGGGCATCGCCCAGGAGCCGGTAGTCCCGTTTTGTTCCGGCCTGCCACCGGCCTCCGTACAGGAATACGATGACCGGAGCGGGTGTGCGACTGCCGCGTTGACGGTACACGTCGAGCCGTTGCCGGGCTTTGTCGCCGTAGGAAATGTCGGGAGCAAGATCAAAGCGGTGGCTCAGGAAAATGAGCTCTGCGGCGTGGCGCGGAGCGCAGGAAGGGATCGCCATGAGGGACCACACCGGTAGGAACCACCGCGGCCAGGGAACCAACCGTCCCTGGAACGCACTTGCCCGCGGAATCACGACCCCGGCGGCATTCGCTCGGTATCTGGATGGAAGTGCTGCAGCGCTGATAGGCGGGCTCGAATCACGCGGACGTATGCTCCCAATGCGACCAGGGCCAAAATGAGAACTCCGGCAGCCAGCCAGCCGTAGGCCAGCGGCCGGTGCACCGAGTGGTGTACCAGGAGCAAGCCTGCCAGAGCGGCCGCGACCATCCATCCGCCCTGGCGCTCGATCCAGGAACGCCTTCGTGCCGGGGCCATGCGATGGGCCTGCACCCGCCCGAGGAGCCGGGCCCGCAGGGCTGCGGCCCGGTCCGGGTGCACCGGCCGGCCCGGGAGCTGGAGTGCAATAGTAGCTACCACTTTGCGATACTGATCCAGCAGGCGGGGACACTCCGAACAGGCTGACACATGGGTCAGGACCTGCTGCTGCTCCGCCCCGTCGAGGATCTCGAGCGCGGCGGCGGCAAGCAGTTCCTGAACCTCGTCGTGCCCCTGCCCGGTGCTCATTGGTCCTCCTGGTGCAAGAATAGACGTTCTCGGAGCTTCTGCATTGCCAATCGAATGCGGGTCTTCACCGTCCCGAGCGGCTGCGAAGTCTGTGCCGCGATCTCGGCGTGGGAGAGGCCGTCAAAGAACGCCAGCTCTATTGCCTCCCTCTGCTCCTCTGGGAGAACAGCCAGCGCCGAAGCCAGCTCGGAACGCCGCTCCATTCTCTCGGGCCTAGCACTGGGCACTTCGCCCTGCCTTCCTCGGGCCTCGTCGAGCAGGGCGCTGGCCGTAGAAGGGGACGCGGTCCAATCGGCCCTTCTGCGTCTGCTCCGAAGCCGGTCGAGCGCCCGGCTCCGGGCGATCATCATGAGCCAGGTGGAACCGGCGGCGCGCCGCCCATCGAATTGGGCCGCCGACCGCCACACCTGCCAGAAGGTCTCTTCCACCACGTCGTCGGCCTCATCCGTGTCTCTCAGGATCCAGAAGGCGATGGTATGAACCCGCTCGGCGCTCGAGTCGTAGAGCTCTGCCAGCGCAGATTCGTCTCCCCTGGCCATACGGCGGAAGAGGTTGCGATTGGCGTCCTCAGGCATGCCGGCCTGGTCCGCGGTCTGCTGCCTGATGGAAATGGATGGTATCCGGCGTCGGTCGTCCGTCATGTATACGTGCACGTCTTTGGAGTGGATTGGCGCACGCCCACCGACGAAGCGGGCCCCGGACTCGCGCCAGACCAAGAATAACACCGCCTGGTCGAGCTGGCGGATCACGCCGACAAATCCGATGTCCTGCCCCAAGACGTAGGTACAGGCTGGTTCCACGGCTGCCCCTTCTGGTCGCCCGGCCCGGGGCCGGCTTACAGGAAAGAACCGGCGTCATCAGAGGGGCCGCCTCCAACGACGCCGGTGGTAGGAGAACTGCGCTTCCGCCTGCTGCCGCACCTCCTGGGAT
>JBDTTD010000233.1:0-4102 GCA_039930805.1 Gemmatimonadales bacterium
GGCGACGACTTCGACCAGCGCCTGATCAACTGGCTGGTGGCCGAGTTCAAGAAAGACCAGGGCATCGACCTCTCCAAGGACCCGATGGCCATCCAGCGCCTGAAAGAGGCGGCGGAGAAGGCCAAGATGGAGCTGTCGAGCACCACCCAAACCGACATCAACCTGCCGTTCATCACCGCGGACCAGTCGGGGCCCAAGCATCTCAACTTGAGCCTTACCCGGGCCAAGTTCGAGCAACTGGTGGACGACCTGATCCAACGCACCATCCCGCCGATGCAACAGGCGCTGAAGGATGCGGGGCTCGATCCCAAGCAGATCGACGAGGTCATCCTGGTTGGCGGCCAGACGCGCATGCCCAAGGTTCAGGAAGTGGTCAAGAGCTTCTTCGGGAAGGAGCCTCACAAGGGCGTGAACCCGGACGAAGTCGTGGCCATCGGGGCGGCCATTCAGGGTGGCGTGCTCGGGGGTGAGGTGAAGGATGTGCTTCTGCTCGACGTGAATCCGCTGTCGCTCGGCATCGAGACGCTGGGTGGGGTCACGACCGTGCTGATCCCCCGGAACACCACCATCCCCACCAAGAAGTCGGAGACGTTCTCCACCGCAGAGGACAATCAGACCACGGTGGAGATCCACGTGCTCCAGGGCGAGCGCCAGATGGCGCAGGACAACCGCACCATCGGGAAGTTCCAGCTGACCGGTATCCCGCCGGCCCAGCGGGGCACGCCGCAGGTCGAGGTCGGCTTTGACATCGACGCCAACGGCATCCTGCACGTCACCGCCCGGGACAAGACCACCGGGAAGGAACAGAAGATCCGGATCGAGGCCTCCAGCGGGCTCAGCGATTCCGAGGTGGACCGGATGGTCAAGGCGGCCGAGCAGCACGCGGCCGAAGACAAGACCCGGCGGGATGAGATCGAGGCGCGGAACCAGCTCGATAGCCTGGTCTACCGGGTGGAGAAGGACAGTAAGGAGTGGTCGGACCGCTTGCCGGCCGATGCCAAGGCCCGGCTCGACTCAGCCCTGGAGGCCGGCAGGGAGGCACTACGGAGCGGAGACGGCGGCGCCATCCGCGGGGCCCTGGACGAGCTCAATGCGGCCTACTCGGCCGCCGGCGCCTCGCTTTATCAGGCGGCGGGCGCCGCAGGACCCGCTGGCGGCAGCGGGGGTGGCGGTGAGGCCCCCGGGGGTCCGGGCGAGCCGGCGCCGTCCGGGGCAGCCCCGGACGACGTGGTCGATGCCGACTACGAGATCGTAGACGAGAAGAAGTGACCCGAGGGTACTCGGGTCACCCTGAGGGCAATAAGCCCGAAGGGTCTAACATGGGAAAGGGAAGGGGCCGCAGTTTGGCCCCTTCGCTGCACTCAGGGTGACATCTGGCGAAACCCACCATTCGGGTTCCCGGTACTGTTAAATTGTAAGTGTGCAGTATGATCCTCACGCCTTCCCGAAGGACCGCTCGATGTCTTCACGATCGCTAAATTGGCTCAAGTTCGGCGGTTTGGTCGCCCTGGCGTTCGCCCTGGGTCTGCTCTTTGCCGGCTTGCTCGACCTTCCGAACCGCACCGCGGCCCAGGAACAGGGGCGCCAGGCTGCCTCCATTGCCAAGGTCCCCCCACCGTCTATTCCGGCCGCCTTGCCTCTTCAGGAGCTCAGCGAGGCGTTTGCCGCGGTGGCAGAGCACGTGAAGCCCAGCGTGGTCTACATCCGCTCGCAACGCACTGAGACGGCCTCCAAGCAGCGGGTCCCGCCTGGTATGGAGCGCTTCTTCGGCCCCCGCGGGTTCCGCCAGCAGCCTGATATCGAGCAGGGCAGCGGCTCGGGGTTCGTGGTCTCATCCGACGGCTTCATCCTCACCAACAACCATGTGGTCGAAGGAGCCGAGCAGGTGACGGTCCGGCTGCTCGACCGCCGTGAGTTCAGGGCAAAGGTCATCGGGACCGACCCCAATACCGACGTGGCCGTCCTCAAGATCGACGCCAAGGGACTGCCCCCGGTGGCCCTGGGCAACAGCGATGATGCCCGAGTCGGCGAATGGGTCCTGGCCATCGGCAACCCGCTGGGCGAGGGCCTCACCTTCACCGTCACTTCCGGCATCGTGAGCGCCAAGGGCCGGGCGCTGCAGGGACTCCCCGGCCGCGGTCAGGGCAGCATCCAGGACTTCATTCAGACCGATGCCGCCATCAATCCGGGCAATTCGGGTGGGCCGCTGGTGAGCGTTCGGGGCGAAGTGATTGGCATCAACTCCGCCATTGCCAGTGAGACCGGATTCTATTCCGGCTACGGGTTCGCCATCCCGATCAACCTGGCCCGGACGGTCATGAACCAGCTGGTCGAGACCGGCTCGGTGCACCGGGCCGCGCTGGGCGTCTCGATCGACAACGTCACCCTGGAAGACGCGGCCTACGTGGGGCTGCCGGAGATCCGGGGAGTGGTGGTGAAGGACATTCCCAGCGATGACTCGCCGGCCAAGGCCGCGGGCATCCTGCCGGGCGATGTCATCGTCGCGGTGGACAGCAAGCCGGTCGACCGGGTGGGGCAGCTGCAGCAGGTGATCGGCTTCCGGAAGCCGGGAGACGTGGTCAAAGTCGAAGTCGCCCGAAAGGGCGGCGTACGGAAGACCTACAACGTCAAGCTCCAGGCGCTCAACGACTCGCCCCGGCTGGCCGGGGCGGACGAGGAAGACAGCGGTCCGTCCAACGCACCCAGCGGAGCCACCATGAACCGCCTGGGCATCACGGTCGAGCCCGTGACTCCCAAGGTCGCGCAGCAGATGCAGCTGCCCCAGGGCATGCGCGGCCTGGTCGTCACCGACGTCACGCCGGGCGGTCCCTCGTGGGAGACCCTGGTTGACGACCCCCAGCGCAATGGCCCCGACATCATCCTTTCCATCGAGGGCAAGCCGGTCAAGACCGAGGCCGATCTCAGGACCGCGCTCAAGGCTGAAAAGGCGGGAAGCATCGTCACCCTGGGGGTTTATAATCCGAGGAGCAAGAGCCACCGCATCGATCGGGTTCGCCTGGGGGAGTAGGAGCGTAAGCGGGGAAGGTTAAACCACGGAGGGGCCTGGAGCTGATTCGAGCTTCGGCCCCTCCGCTGCGCTCAGGGTGACACCTGCTTTTGCTCCCCCACTTCCCCGCTTCCCCGCCTCCCCGCTTTCCCGCTAACTTGACACCATGTCCCTTCGCGGCATGATCTTCGACATCGACGGCACCCTGGTCGACACCAACCGGGCACATGGCGAAGCGTGGCACCGGGCGTTCCAGCGTCTGGGATATGACGTGCCCCGGGATCGGATCGAGGTCGAGATCGGCAAGGGAGGCGACCTGCTGGTCCCGTCCATCCTGGGCCAGGAGGCGGAGAAGCGCCACGGCGAAGCCCTGCGGAAAGCGCAGAAGGAAGAGTTCCTGGAGATTGCCCGGCGGGAGCGGTTCCGGGTGTTCCCCTGCGTCCCGGAGCTGTTTCAGGCGCTGCGCCAACGGGGGATCCGAACCGCGTTGGCCACCTCGAGCGACCGGAAGCATCGTCAGGCCACCTGCGACAGCGCCGGCCTCGACCTGCCGAGCTTAGCCGACGTGCTGGTCACCAAGGCGGACGTCGAAGCCAGCAAGCCGGCGCCCGATGTGGTCATCGTCGCCGGGGAGAAGCTGGCGCTCAGCCCCGCGGAATGCGCCATGGTGGGCGATACCGTCTACGATGCGCAGGCCTGCCGCGCGGCGGGGGTTGTATCCCTGGGGCTCTTATCTGGAGACACCCCGGAGGATGTCCTGCTCGAGGCCGGGGCCAGCGGTGTCTGGCGGGATACCGGCCACCTCTATGCCGACCTGGATCACGCAATCGAGATCGCCGCCCACGCGGCGGCCGCCAGCCATTAGCTCACACTCAACCAGCACTGAGGAGCCGGTGACATGACCACCAGCGACGCAACCGATTGGATGAACCATCCCGCCATCCGGGCCCTGGTGGACGAGGCCAACACCCTGGTGCTGGAGGAGCGTATCACGCTGGTGAAGGGACTGATTCCCGGAATCGCCGACGCCCTGTCGGAGGACGAGTACGAGCAGTTCGTCACCTTCATCCGGCTCAAGGGCGAGCGGTATCAGGA
>JBDTTD010000234.1:0-4092 GCA_039930805.1 Gemmatimonadales bacterium
CGGCGCAATCTCGCGGGTGAAGCGCTCGACCGGAGCGCGATCCTTGGCGCGGACGCCGACTCGAAGCTGGATCTCGGGTGCATCGGGATTGGGAGGTCCACTGAGCGTGCCGTGGGTCGCGCTCGCACCGACATATTCCGTGAGAATCTGCTCGTACTCGAGACCCAGGTCCTCGAGCCGCTCGCGGAGGATGCGGTCGGCGGCACGGGCCTTGTCATAGGCGTCGGGCCAGGAATACACCAACGTCCCCACCGCCTTGTAGCCATAGAAGTATGCCACCGAAACCTTGAGCATCGGGGTCCGGGGGCCACCCCGGATTCCGCTGACCCGAACCCGATCCCGCCCCGCCTGCTTCAGCTGAATGGTGGTGAAGTCGGCGACGCCGTCGGGGGTGATGTAAGCCCGGGGGTCCCCCATCTCGTAGACCAGCTGCTCGCTGACCGAGGCGACCGACACGACCCCGCCGGTTCCCGGATGCTTGGTCACCACGAAGCTGCCGTCCGGGGACGCCTCGACGATGGGGAAGCCGGGATTGCCCAGCCCCTTCACCGACCGCCAGTCCTTCAACAGGTTGCCGCCGGAGCATTGCGCCCCGCACTCGATGATGTGTCCTGCCACCGTGCCCGCGGCCACCTTGTCCCAGTCCTCGGTGGGCCAGCCGAACTCGTGGAAGATCGGACCCAGCGTGAGCCCGGTGTCCGTCACCCGTCCGGTGATCACCACGTCGGCGCCGCCACGCAGGGCCTCCACGATCGGACCCATGCCCAGATACGCGTTGGCCGAGAGCACCTGGTCCCGGATGTCGGTCAGCGGACGCCCGGTCTCCATGTTGCTGAGTGGATGACCCGCCGCGATCAGCTGGTCCAGGCGGCCGAGCAGATCGTCGCCCGTCACCAGGCCCACCTTCAGCTTCCCGGACAGTCCCAGCCGTCGGGCCACCTCCAGCACCGCCTCGGCGCAGCCCCGAGGGTTAACGCCACCCGCGTTCGAGGTGACCTTGATGCCCTTCTCGACGATGTCCGGGAGGATCCGCTCCATCAGCGGAACGAAGTCGCGGGCGTAACCGGCATTCGGGTCGCGCGACTTCTGTTTCTGCATGATGGACATGGTCACTTCGGCCAGGTAATCCATCATTAGATAGTCGATCTGCCCGCCGCGAACCTGGCGTACCGGGGCCTCCAGCCAGTCGCCCCAGAACCCCTGCCCTGCGGCTACCCGAACCACCCGATCGGTCATCGGGCGGCCGGTGAAGCTGAAGGGCTCAGCCCTGATTCCCGGGTCCAGGTGTGCTCGGCCGAGCGGGCCACCAGGATCCCGAGCGGAAAGAATCCCTGTCCCAGTGGCCAGGGGCTCTGGGGCAGAGGGAACGCCACCGAGCCATTCCTCGACGGAGCGAGGGTGACCGTGGCCTCCTGCACCTGCCGGGGTGCGAGGGCGATTGCCGTGTCCGCGTAGAGCCGGATTGCCGCTCGCAGCGTCCATGGCTCGTTATCGTCGGGCTCGGCAAAGCCGGGAAAGAGGCGGAGCTCGACCGGCATGTCGCCGTGACCTTCGGGCAGCGCCGCCTGGAGCCGTCCGAACGCGTAGTTCAATGGCTGCTTCTCGATCTGCCGGCCCACCGAGTCGAACAAGGTCACGCCGAAGTCAGTGAACCTCCCCCACTGAGCGCGGTCCATGGAGATGTCTACGACCACGGTCCTGGCCCACGCGGGGGCGACAAACGGAATCCGCCGAGTGGCAGAGCCGCGAGCGACCACCGTCTCCACCCGCTCGCCCCCACCGAGCAGCACCGCCACCTCGGCGGTGACCGGGCGGGGCGTCACGTTGGACAGCGTAGCCACGGCCTGGTCCCCGGTGCGGCTCAGATGTAAACCGAGTGGAGACTGGACCACTCGCATGCCCACGTTGATCGCCTGGGGCGTGGGAGCTACCGCCACCGCCTCGTAGGTGCCGGCCACCACGTCGCGCGCGTCCACCTGATAGACCGCCTCTCCCCTACGTCCCCCGAGCGGGCGGGCACTTTCGTCCCGATAGGGCATGCCGTCCGGCTCGTGCAGGAACGCGAGCCCCTTCTCCGTCGGGCCTCGGCTGGACACGCGCACCTGGAATGGCCGGGCGCTGTCGGCACGGAAGAAGGCTCGCACCGCCTCGCCGGATTCCACGGGCACCCCGGATCGGAGCTCACCGGTGCCGGCAGTAACCTCAGCCGGCACCACGATGGTGTTGACCAATCGGAACGCTGGGCCGGCCGATGAGTCCGGTCCCCACCCGGTCACCGTGCCGACATAGGCGCCGGGCGGCCGGAGCGTGGCCCGATCGTACTTGACCGGCACGACGGTCCGGGCCCCGGTCAGCGTCACGTTGGCGGGCGCGGTCAGCCAGGGAGAGTCGCTCCGGAGGGTATACGACGCGGCCGGCGACGAGGCTGGCCGAAGAAGCTCGAACCGGGCTTCGGGGCGGGCAGCCCCAGAGCCGATCTCCAGGAACTCCGCATCGACGCTCTGCCCTCCCACTGCGTGCACTGAAATGTCGGGCACAACACGATTGCCCTTCAGCCAGCGATACGCGGCGTCGATGTCCGGCAGACCAGTTCCCTCGTCCACGAAGGTGCTCCCCTGCAGGGGGTGCGCCGTCACCATGAGCGCCTGCTTGATTGCCCGGGCAACTACCGGCCGCTTCTCCTGAGTGGATGCGGAGACCAGCAGCGCGGCGAGCCCGGCAGCGTGAGGCGACGCCATACTGGTGCCCTGCGATATCTCCTGCCCTGTGTTCCACCGCGGCACCGAGGAATACGCCACCCCGGGCGTGACGATGTCCGGCCGGGCCAGCTCACCACCCCGGGAGCTGAAGTAGGCCAGCTGGTCGTCCCGCCGCGCGCCCGATCGATCCGCAGCCTGGAAGGTTCCCGGCACGGTCGCTCCCACGCTGATCGCGCGTTGGGCGGAGCCGGGGAAGCCCACGGTCGAGAGTCCGGGTCCGTCGTTGCCGGCGGCGATGGTGAACACCAGGCTGGGATGAGCCGTGAGCACCGAATCGATCATGCCGTCTATGCGCGCCTGCCCCTCGATCTCATTGCCGACGCCGAAGCTCAGGTTGAGCACCAGGGGAAGCCGGCGAGCATCTGCAAAGCGAATCGCATAGTCGATCGCCCGGATCATGCTGCCGGTCGTGGTGATGCTGCCCTGGGCGCTGTTGGCGATCTTGAGGCCGAGCAGCTGCGCTCCGGGCGCCACGCCGTCGAAGCCGCCCACGCCGTAGAGGTCGTTGCCTGCCGCGATACCGGCCACGTGCGAGCCATGGCCGAAGGTATCGAATACCAGATCGAGCTCGGGCTCCCCCGCTTTGGTGGAGAAGTTGGCGGCCACATTGATGATGGGCTTCCCACCCCGACGAGCCCAGCCGAAGCTCTCCCGGGCCCGCAGGTAATCGTGCACCGGCTTCTCGCCCGCGAGCGACCGGTCGCCATCGGTATCCGCAAAGACCACCCACCCGTCGGTGGCACGGGTGACCACCAGGACGAGACTGTCGCCCACGGTGCCGTTGCCGTTCAGATCGGAGGCGGGCGGCGGGCCGAGCGGGAGCTCGGCGATCAGGCCGGCGTAGTAGGGCCCCTGGGTGTTGAAGGCGGTCACCCGCCCGAAGCCGCCCAGCTTCCGCCCGGCCACCTCCACCGAGTCTCCCACCGGCGTGACCCGGCGTAGCGGCACCGCACCCTCGTCCGAGAAATCGCGCAGGTCGAGCAGCTTGGGGCTGTCGGTCGAGGTGCGACTCAGGCCCGGAATCCCGGGATCGATGCCGGTGTCCAGGATGCCGATCAGCACTCCCCGGCCGTCGAAGGTGGGATGACTCTTGAGGAAGTCGTTGACGCCGGTGCTGGCGAGCGGCATCCAACCATGGGCAAAGGCTGCGTCGGGGGGGACTACCGGCTGAAGCGTGTCGTACGGGCTGGGCTCGGGCGCGGCGGCCGAAGGCGGCAGGCGTTCATTCCTGGGGGGCAACCGTCCCGGATCGATGTTGGGCTTGGGCAGCGGCAGCTCCGGTGCCGGTTCTTTTTTCTCCGGCACCGGCTGCTTCGGCTCCGGCTGCCTGGTG
>JBDTTD010000235.1:0-4084 GCA_039930805.1 Gemmatimonadales bacterium
GACCGAACCGAAGACGCCATCGAACAGGCTACCTCGCTCCTGGCCGAGGGCATGAGCCGGCGTGAAGTCGTGCAAAAGCTTACCCAATCCCTCGGCCTTCCACGCAACGAAGCCTACAAGCTGGTGATGGAGTTACCGTGATTCAACGGCTGCTCTTCGCCTTTGGCGTTGCCCTCTGGGCACCGGCGGCATCGATCGAGCCCGACCCGGTCATGACGATCGGCCGGTTGCACTATGATGGCGGCGGCGACTGGTACGCCAACCCCTCCAGCCTTCCCAACCTCCTCGCTGCCATCAGGACCCGCACCCGACTTCGGGTTGCCCCGGAAGAGAAGGTCGTCACCCTGAGCGACGACGACCTCTGGAACGTCCCCTACCTGTATATGACTGGCCACGGCAACGTCCGGTGGAGCGATCGAGACCTTGCCACGCTGCGCCGGTATCTGCAGCAGGGCGGGTTCCTCCATGCGGACGACAATTACGGGATGGACGCCTCGATCCGGCGGGAGCTGGCGCGACTCTTTCCCGATCATCCGCTGGTCGAAGTTCCGCTCGACCATCCGGTCTATCATCTGATTTACGACTTTCCCAAGGGGATACCCAAGATCCATGTGCACGACGGGAAGCCGGCGCAGGGTTTCGGCATCTTCCTCGACGGACGTCTTGCCGTCTTCTACTCGTACCAGTCCGACCTGGGCGACGGATGGGAAGATCCCCAGGTGCATCACGACACCCCCGACAAACGCGAGGCAGCCCTTAAGATGGGAGTAAACCTCTTCTCCTATGCGGTAGGCTACGGCGGGTGACCGCTCCGGCCACGCAGGGTGCGCTGCAGCGGTTAGCGCGGCCGCTCAGGAGTCGAAACGGGGCGGGGTGGGCCGCCCTGGCACTCGGGGCGGTGGCTGCGCTGCTCGCAGCCTGGGCCTGGAGCGTGCGCCTCGGCTGGCTCAGCGCCCCGTACTGGGTGCTGCTCGCCTGGAGCATGGCCTTCCTGGGTCTCGCGGCCATCGCCTACCTGGCTTGGGGTGCCCATGCCCGGCTTTCGACCCCGCGGCTCGCCGGAAGGCTGGAGGAGCTCGGCGCCTGGCGGCATGGCACCCTCACGGCGCTCCTCGATACTGCCGCCACCGGTACGAGCGGCGAGCTACTCGACCTGGCCGACCGCACTCAGGCGGATGAGGTCTCCCGACGAGGCGCGGCGGCGGTCGAGCCCATCGCCCGGCCGGTGCGAATGGTGTCGGCGGCTGGTCTGGCGTGCCTCGTCCTCGGGGGCGCCGCCTTTACCTCCGCGGGGCCGGTGAACGGGGCTGCCGCGGCGCTGTGGCACCCCCGTCGCGCCTGGGAGGCCACAGTGGCTCCGGTTCGGCTGCGGGCCGCAGAGAGCCTGGTAGACCGGGGGAAGCCGGTGGAGCTCCACCTCGAGGCCCTGGGCCGGAGAGCCGCCACCCTCTGGTTCCGTGCCCCGGGCGAGGCCTGGAAGGCTCGGGGTGTGCGACTCGACTCCCTGGGCCGGGCCACGATCTCAACTCCCCCACTCCAGAGTGACCTGTTCGCCCGTCTGACCAGTGGGGGCCGCTCTTCCGACACGGTGGTCGTGCGTGTCCGTTTGCCGGTGTTCCTCGGCGCCCTCGACGTGGTGGCACAGTACCCGTCCTACCTGGGGCTGGAGAACGAGACGGTCCCTACCGGCGGCGACACGCTCATCCTCCCGGCGGGCACCCGGCTCGAGACCCGGGGAGAAGCGACCGCTCGGCTTGCAAGCGCCGCCTGGAAATCCGGCGAAAGGTCCGAGTCGCTGGAGGTGACCGCAACCCGGTTTGCCGGCACGTTTGTCCCCCACCGCTCCGGTGAATACCGGCTGGCTTTGGTAACCGCCAGTGGAGCGCCGGTCTCCGGGGACTCGGTCCGGCTGCCTATCCGCCTGGTGCCCGACAGTGCTCCGGCGGTCGAGATCCCCGTGCCCGGCGGCGATACCATGGCTCCGCTCAGTCTTCAGGTGCCGCTCATCATCGACGCCAGGGACGATCATAGCGTAACGGCTGTTACCCTGGAGAGCCGCAGGATCAGCCGCCTCGGCCTCATCGACTCGGCGCGGCGGGAGAGCGTACCGGTGCCTGCCGAGCGACCCGATCGTGCCATCCTCACCTTCACGCTCGACCTGAATCGGCGGGGCCTGCTTCCGGGTGACACCGTGCGCTACTTCGCGACGGCCAGGGACAACACACCACGAGGACAAACGGGACGGTCGCGCGAGTTCGTCCTTCGCTTGCCGACGATGAGTGAGGTGCGGGCGGCGCAGCGCCAGGCCACCGAGAGCGTGGCCAGCCAGCTGGATTCAATTACCGACGCGAGCAGGCGAGTCGAGCGCCAGGCGGACGATCTGGCTCGCGAGCGCGCCCGGCCCACTGGAGGGCCGGGGGCCAAGGACAGCGAGTCGCTCTCCTACGAAGAGGCGCAGCGGGCCGAGGCGGTCGCCAAGTCCCAGGAGGAGCTCATCCGTCGGGCGGAGTCGCTCGAACAATCGCTGCAAGCCCTGCGACAAAGTGCTGAGGCGGCTGGAGTGAACGACACGGCCTGGCAGCGGCAGCTCTCCGAGATTCGGGAGCAGCTGGAGCGCGCGCTCTCGCCCGAGCTCCGAGAGAAGCTCGCCAGCTTGCAGCAGGCCCTCAGGGATCTCGATGCCGAGCGGGCCAAGGACGCGCTGGCGCAGCTGGCTGAGGCCCAGAAGGAGCTGCGCGAAGCGCTGGAGCGAAGCCGGGAGCTGTTCCGGCGTGCCGCCCTGGAAGGTGACCTGGCGAATCTGAGCCAGGAGTCGAAGGAGCTGGCCCGAGAACAAGGGGAATGGAATCAGCAGGTCACCTCGGGCGACAGCGCGCGCTCGGCACTTGCCGAGCGGCAACTTGCCGCGAGAGCCGACTCGCTCGCGGCGGCGCTGCAGCAGATGGACAAAGCTGGGCCGGCCGACGGAAAACAGGCCCCGATGCAGGATCTGGCCCAGCACGCGGGGAAGGCCTCGCAGCAAATGCAGCAGGCGGCAAAGTCCGCCCAGGGAGGGCAGCGCCCCCAGGCCAGGCAGCAAGGCGAAGATGCGTCGCGCTCGCTCGCGCCGTTGAGTGACCAGCTGCAGCAGCGCCGGCAGGAGATGCAGCGGGAGTGGCGGAAGCAGGTTGTCGAGGCCATCGACCGGGCGCTGAGTGAAACCAGCCGGCTGGCCGAACGCCAGCTCAGCGTGCAGGAACAGCTGAGCGAGCAAGGCGAGCCAAACGCATCGACCCGGGCGGAGCAGGCGGCTATCGAGGAGGGCGTTCAGAAGGTGCTGGACCAGGTTAAGGAAGCAGCCGGCAAGAACGCTCTGGTTCCTCCTCAGATCGGTGCCGCGCTAGCCGCGGCCCAAATGCGGATGCAACAGACCCGCGAGGCAATCTCTTCCGCGTCGCCCAACAGCCGGGAGGCGGCAGAGCATGCCGGCGGCGCGGTGGATGGGCTCAACACGGCGGCGCACCAGCTGCTGCGGGCCAGGGGTGATGTCTCCGGCGCCCAGTCCGGGTCCGGCTTGGCGGAGGCGCTGGAGCGGCTGGCCCAGCTCGCGCAACAGCAGGGTGGCCTGGGACAGCAGGGCGCCGGCATGCTGCCGATGGCCGGGAGCGGCGCCATCCGGGAACAGCTCCAGCGACTGGCGGCCAAGCAGCGTGCCCTGGCGCAGGAGCTGGAGAAGCTGCGTGGCGAGGGAAGCCTACCGGGTGCGGGCGACATGGCCGACGAGGCTGCCCAGCTTGCTCGCCGGCTGGAGGCAGGACGGCTGGAGCGTCAGACCGTCGAGCGACAGCAGCGGCTGTTCCGCCGGATGCTCGATGCCGGAAGAACTCTTCAGGGCCGCGAGGAAGATGAGAAGAAAGAGCGGCAAAGCATAACGGCCACCGGCGACAGTGTTCACCTTCCGCCGGCGCTCCGAGCCCGGTTGGAGGATGAGAACCGGAGACTGAGGGTCCCCACCTGGGAGGAGCTGCAGCAGCTCTCTCCGGAGGAACGGCGACTGGTAGTAGATTACTTTCGCCGCCTGTCTCAGCCCTCCGTGAGGTGATCT
>JBDTTD010000236.1:0-4078 GCA_039930805.1 Gemmatimonadales bacterium
GATTGATCGAGGCGTCCTTCTCGATGTACACGTCGGTCGAGGGGACGTACGCCTCCGGCTGGTAGTAGTCGTAGTAGGAGACGAAGTACTCCACCGCGTTCCGAGGCAGGAACTGACGAAGCTCCCCGTACAACTGGGCCGCGAGGGTCTTGTTGTGCGACAAGACGAGGGTGGGCTTGCCGTAGTTGGCGATGACGTGGGCCAGCGTCATGGTCTTACCCGAACCGGTCACGCCGAGCAGCGTCTGGTACTTGTCTCCCCGGACGAGACCGGCAGTGAGCTCGCGAATGGCCTTGGGCTGATCACCTGCAGGCTGGAACGGAGCGACGACTTCGAAGCGGGGGCTGCTCATGGAGGGGAATATACATTGCCGGGGTTTCTTCGGGAACGGTCAGCCGACGCCGCCCATCTGAAGGAGCTTCTTCCACTGATCGGGCGGGACCGGGCTGACGGACAGGCGCGACATGCGAACCAGGCCCAGGTCCGAGAAGGCGGGGTCGGCCTTGATGGCGGCGAGAGACACCGCCTTGGGAAGCCGGCGGTCGGCCTCGAGATCGACGACCACCAGCTTGGGATCCGGGCGCTTCGGATCGGGATAGGGCGCGCTGGTAATGCGGGCAAGGCCGACGAGCTCCTTGCCCACGTTGGAGTGATAGATCAGCGCCGTGTCGCCCGGCGCCATGCTGCGGATGTGTTTCAACGCGAGCGCGTTGCTGACCCCGTCCCAGACCGCGTGCCGCTCGCGTTCGAGCTGATCAAACGGGTAGGTGTCGGCGTCGGTCTTGAGGATCCAATACGCCACTACTGCGGCTTCCGCACCGCGAACGTCTTCGAGTCGACCGAGTCACCGTCGGCATAGACCGTGATTCGATAGGCACCCGGCGCCCAGCCTTTGGCCCGGGATGCATGGATCTCGGTGTTCTCCCGCCCCTTGGGCTGAATTCTCTTGGTAGTCGAGTCGACGATTTCGCCCTTCTGGTTGGTCCAGTGGGCCGAGAACACGGCGCTGTCGGGAGATCCCACCGTGCCGATAGAGACATACACCGTGTCCACCGGCTCGAACTGGAAGGTCGGCTCGGCCACTCGATCGCCGGGGCCGAGCCGCTTGCCGATCATCACGTTGGTGATTTTCAGGCTCTTGGACTTTTCCTCCGCCCGGAGCGAATCGGCCCGGGCAACGCTATCTCGAGCCGCCGCCGCCGCCATCCCCGCCTTCGACGTGTCGCCGCCGCCGCATCCGGCGGCCACCACGACCAGCACCACCAAGCCCACCCCCACGACATGCCGCATGCTCTCTCCTTTTGGCGTTAGGTTGTCGGCGCTTCGCGTCGTTCGATCTCGGTGACGCCCTTCACCCGCCGCACCGCCTTCATGACCTTCCCCAGATGAGGAAGGTTGTCCACCTCGACGAAGATGGTTCCGAACACCGACCCGTCCTTGGTGTGGAGATCGGCGCCGCGGATGTTGGTGCCCGTCTGGCTGATCGCTTCCATGATGTCGGCATAGAGCCCGCGACGATCCTCGCCGGTCACGGCCAGGCGAACCGCGAAGGCTTCCCCGGCCGTTTCCTGCCAATCAATGTCCACCCGGCGCCCATCGGCCGCCAGCGTGAGCAGGTTGGGGCAGTCGGAGCGGTGAATCGAGATTCCGCGGCCCTGAGTGACATATCCCACCACGGAGTCGCCCGGGACCGGCTGGCAGCACTGCGCGTACCGCACCATGAGCCCGTCAACGCCCTGGATCTTGATTCCCCGCCCCAACCGGATGCGGTCGATGACCCGCCCGAACACCGTTGGCTTGGGCTCCTGGAGCTCGTCGCCGGGCAGATCAGGATAGAGCGCGCGCATCACTTGCCCGATGGGCACATCGCCCCGGCCCACCGCGATCTCGAGCCCCGGCCCGTCGGCCAGCGAGAGGGATACCGCGGCCTTGTCCAGGCGGTTATCGTCGGGAGGATCGAGACGGCGGCGGCGAACCTCACGGGTCAGGATGTCCTTGCCCAGGCTCCGGCTGACCGTTTCCTCCTCGTGGTTCACCCACTGCTTGATCTTCTGCCGGGCGCGCGCAGTGCGGACGTGACTTAGCCAGTCACGGCTCGGCTTGGCCGCGGCGCTGGTAAGGATTTCCACCGTGTCACCGCTCTTGAGCTCCCGATGCAGCGGCGCGATACGGCCGTTGACCTTGGCCCCCTGGCACTTCAGTCCGACCTCAGTGTGCACGTGGAAGGCAAAATCGATGGCGGTCGAGCCTTTCGGCAGCCGCTTTACGTCGCCCTGGGGCGTGAAGATGAAGATCTCGTCCTGATAGAGGTCGATCTTCAGGAACTCGAGGAACTCCTCGGGACTGTGCGTGTCCTGTTGCAGCTCCAGCAGCTGGCGGAACCAGCCGAGGTGCTGGTCCAGCTCATCCGGCGTCCCGTCGCGCTTGTAGACCCAGTGGGCCGCGATGCCGTACTCCGCGGTGCGGTGCATCTCATGGGTCCGGATCTGGACCTCGAACAGCTGCCCACCCGGTCCGAAGATCGTGGTGTGGAGCGACTGGTACGCGTTCGACTTGGGACTGGCGATGTAGTCCTTGATGCGTTCCTGGATGGGAGTCCAGTTGTGGTGGATGATGCCGAGGACGTGGTAGCAGTCCGGCACCGAGCGAACGATGACCCGCACCGCCATGAGATCGTAGATCTCGTCGAACGCCTTGCCCCGTTTCCTCATCTTCTGGAAGATCGACCAGAGATGCTTCGGCCGTCCGGTTACCTCGAACCAGTCGATGCCCGCGTCCTGCAGCTCGCTGTCGAGCGGGGTCTTGAGCTTGAGGATGGTCTGCTCCCGGGCCGCACGCTTGGCCGCCACCTGCCCTGCGAGATCGCGATATTCGTCCGGTTCCAGGAACTTGAATGCCAGGTCCTCCAGCTCCGCCTTGATCCCGGCCATGCCGAAACGGTGTGCCAGCGGCGCGTAGATCTCCCGGGTCTCCAGGGCGATCCGGGCTCGCCGCTCCGGCGGCAGGTGTTCCAGCGTCCGCATATTGTGAAGCCGGTCGCCCAGCTTGATGATGATGACCCGGGCGTCCTTGGCGATCGAAAGCAGGAGCTTGCGGTAGTTCTCGACCTGCTCCTCCGCCGAGGAGTGGAAGGTGAGGCTGGAGATCTTGGTCAGGCCGTCCACGATCCCGGCCACCTCGGGCCCGAACTCCCGGGCGATGTCCTCCATCCGTACGTCCGAGTCCTCGACCACGTCGTGCAGCAGGGCGGCCACGATGGTGGTGCTGTCCAGCAGCTGCTCCGCCAGAATCAGGGCGACAGCAATGGTGTGGGAGACGAAGTCTTCGCCCGACATCCGCTTCTGTCCCCGGTGCGCGCGCGCGCTGAAGCGAAGCGCCCGATCGACCAGCTCGAGGTCGAGACGGTCGGCATGGCGCTCGAGCACGGCCCTGAGGTCAGGCGCGAGGTCGGGCAAGGTGCCGGTCACAGGAGTCCTGCAGCCGCGAAGCTCACGAATCGGTCTCCAGCAATGATCACGTGGTCGTACACCGGCAGATCGAGCAGCTGGCCGGCCGAGACCAGTTGTTTGGTGGCCGCCCGGTCCTCTGCCGAGGGGGTCGGATCGCCACTGGGATGGTTATGCACCACGATGATGCCCGCCGCCGCCTCGGCGATAGCAGCCCGGAACACTTCCCGCGGATGCACCAGGGAGCTGTTCAGCAACCCCCGGGTGATAAGGACGTCGCGTAACACCTGGCTCTGACTGTCCAGCGCCAGCAGATGGAACTCCTCTACCTGCAGATCGCGCAGGCGGGCACCAAACAACCGGCTGACATCCTCGGGTTCCCTGATCCGTTGCACCGCGGGGCGCTCTTCCCGCGCAATCCGGGCACCCAACTCAAAGGCGGCCAGCAGACGTCCGGCCTTCGCTGGACCGATCCCCGGCAGCCGGAGCAGCTCGGCACTGGGCCTCCGGGCCAGACGGCGCAGGGAGCCCTCGCTGACTTCCAGCAGCCGGGAGGCCAGCGCCAGGACGTCCTGACCGCCTCCTCCCGTACCTAACAGGATGGCGAGAAGTTCGGCGGTCGTCAACGCGGG
>JBDTTD010000237.1:0-4073 GCA_039930805.1 Gemmatimonadales bacterium
ATCGAGATCAAGAACGGCAAGAAGGTCATGGTGGAGCGGAAGCTCTATCCGGGCTACGTGCTGGTCGAGATGGGGATGAGCCAGGAAGCCCTGCACCTGGTCAACAGCATTCAAGGTGTGATCAAGTTCGTGGGCACCGGGAAGATGCCGCAGCCGCTCCGGCAGGACGAGGTGAACCGTCTGCTCGGCATCGCCGAGGCGGTGGCGGAGGCCGAGCCGAAGGAAGAGATCCCCTTCCTGATCGGCCAGGTCGTGGAGATCACCGAGGGGCCGTTCTCCGATTTCAGCGGCACCGTCGAAGAGGTGCTCAGCGACAAGGGGAAGGTCCGGGTGTCGGTGAGCCTGTTCGGGAGGCCGACGGCAGTCGAGTTGGACTACTTGCAGTTACGAGGTCACTAGGCTGTCTAGCGTCAGGGGTCTAGAGTCAAGAAACGACTGGACCCTAGACTCTCGACCCTAGACGTCTTTCCCGCCACCACACGGGTCATTGTGGGAGTCGCCCCTAGAGGGCCGACGCTACTGGAGAAGAAATGGCAAAGAAGATCAACGCGATGGTCAAACTGCAGTGCCCGGCCGGTGCGGCCACGCCAGCGCCGCCGGTGGGAACCGCGCTGGGTCCTCATGGCGTGAACATCATGGAGTTCGTGAAGCAGTTCAACGCACGGACCCAGAGTCAGAGCGGGATGGTCATCCCGGTCGTGGTCACGATCTTCGCCGATCGGACCTTCACGTTCATCACCAAGACCCCGCCCGCGCCCAACCTCCTGCTGAAGGAGGCCGGGGTCGAGAAGGGCAGTGGGCAGCCGAACCGGGTCAAGGTCGGCAAGGTCACCCGGGCCCAGGTCAAGAAGATCGCCGAAATCAAGATGGCCGACCTCAACGCGACCGACCTGGACAGCGCCATGCGGATGATCGCCGGGACCGCGCGCTCCATGGGGCTGGAGGTGGTGGACTGATGCGCGCCCATGGCAAGAAGTTCGAGGCCGCGGTGGCCAAGGTCGACCGGACGCGGGAATACCCCATCCCGGACGCTGTCGCGCTGGTCAAGGGCTCGTCTTACGCCAAGTTCGACGAGACGGTGGATGTCGCCGTGAACCTCGGTGTGGACCCCAGGCATGCGGACCAGGTGGTACGCGGGACGGTGGTCCTGCCCCATGGAACCGGAAAGTCGGTTCGTGTGTTGGTGATTACCCAGGGCGACCGGGTGCGGGACGCGGAAGCCGCCGGGGCCGACTTCGTGGGAATCGAGTACATCCAGAAGATCAAGGAAGGCTGGTTGGAGTGCGACGTCATCGTCGCCACCCCTGACGTCATGGGGCAGCTCGGCGCCCTGGGTAAGGTGCTCGGCCCGCGCGGCCTGATGCCCAACCCCAAGGCCGGTACGGTCACCATGGATGTGACCAAAGCCGTGCGGGAGATCAAGGCCGGCAAGATCGAGTTCCGGGTGGACAAGACCGGGAACGTCCACGCCCCCGTGGGCAAGGTCTCCTTTTCGGCTCCCCAGTTGTCGGACAACGTGCAGGCGTTCATGGACACCATCGCGCGGGCCAAGCCCGCCGCGGCCAAGGGCACCTACATCCGCTCGGCCACGATATCCAGCACCATGGGCCCTGGCGTCCGGCTCGAGACGGCGGTGTACCGATGAACAAGACCGAGCGGCAGGAAACGGTGGACAGCCTGACCGAGCAGTTCAGGGCCTCGCCCAATATCTACGTGACCGACTTCAGCGGGCTCAATGTGCTGCGGATGACGGAGTTCCGTCGCCGCCTGCGGGCAGCCGGAGTCTCGTACATCGTGGTGAAGAACACCCTGGCTCAGCGGGCCCTGGCGGCCAATTCGGTCTCCATATTGGACGACCATCTGGCCGGCCCGACCGGCCTGGTGCTGGCCGGGAGAGACCCGGTGGCCGCGGCCAAGGTGCTCACCGACTTTGCCAAGGAGTTTGAGCGGCCCACGATCAAGATCGGCCTGATCGACGGCCGGCCGGTCACGTCGGATCAGGTGAAGCGGCTGGCTGGCTTGCCGCCCAGGCAGGTCCTGCTCTCGCAGCTGGCCGGCACCATTCAGGCCCCCATGGCCCAGTTCGCTGGTGTTCTGACTGGAGTGCTGTATCAGATGGTCGGCGCCCTCGAGGCGCTTCGCGAACAGCGTTCGTCGCAATAAAAATCATCCGGATTGAGAGAGAAAACATCGATGCCCACCACCACGCTGAGTAACGAAGAGCTCCTCGAGGCAATCGGCAACAAGACCGTTGTCGAGCTGGCCGATCTGATCGAGGCGTTCAAGACCAAGTTCAACGTCACCATTGCGGCCGCCGCGACGGCACCCGCAGGCGGTGGCGGCGGCGGAGCAGCTGCCGCGGCACCGGCCGAAGAGAAGACCGAGTGGACGGTTCTCCTTAAAGAGGGCGGTCCCAACAAGATCAAGGTCATCAAGGTGGTCCGCGAGATCACCAGCCTGGGTCTGAAGGAAGCCAAGGATGCGGTGGACAACGTCCCCAGCAACATCAAGGAGGGCGTGTCCAAAGCGGAGGCCGAGGAATTCAAGAAGAAGCTGGAGGAGCAGGGCGCTGTCGTCGAACTGAAGTAGGGCGCAGCCCTATCCTGAGCGGTACCGAGCCCTTCGGGCCCGGCCGCGAAGGATCTTGGCCTCGCACCCTATTTCAGTGAGACGAATGAACGCTCAAAGCTTTCGAAGATCCCTGAATCTGCCGAGCCCCGTAGCCACCCCGCTTTCGCCGGGGGTTTCGTGCTGGGGCCATTTGTGTTGCGTGAGAGCGAGTGACAATGCCTGAGACCAAATCTGTAATCACGTTCAGCAAGCGCGAGGGCGGCATGCCGATGCCGCACCTCCTCGACATCCAGACGGCGGCGTTCCAGACGCTGCTCGTGCCGGACGACGTCCACGGCGCCCGCCAGGACGTGTCCCTCGAGCGAGTGTTCCGGGACCTGTTCCCGATCACGGACGTCAACGAGAAGTACAAACTGGAGTTCCTGGGGTACGCCCTGGGCGAGGCCAAGTACTCGGTGGAAGAGTGCGTCGAGCGCGACATGACCTATGCCGCGCCCCTCAAGGCCAAGCTCCGCCTCGACGTCTACGAGGAAGTGGAGGGCCAGAAGAGGCTCAAGAACGCCATCGAGAAGGAGGTCTACCTGGGCGAGCTGCCCATCATGACCCCACTCGGGACGTTCGTGATCAACGGCGCGGAGCGCGTCGTGGTCAGCCAGCTCCACCGCTCGCCGGGCGTGGTCTTCGAGGAGGACACCCACCCCAATGGCCAGCGGCTCTTTTCGGCGCGGATCATTCCGTTCCGGGGCTCGTGGGTCGAGTTCACGATCGACATCCACGACGTGATCTACGTCCACATCGACAAGAAGAAGAAGTTCCCGGCCACCGCGCTGCTGCGCGCCTTCGGCTACGGGGACAACGCCGATATCCTGCGGCTCTTCTTTGCCACCAAGGACCTGGATATCACCGGGAAGCTGGAAGCCCGGCACGAGCGGCGTGAAGTGATGGGCGCCCTGCTCGCGGCCGACGTGGCCAACCCGGAAGACAAGGGCGGCGAGCCGCTGGGCAAAGTGGGCGACGAGCTGGTCGCCGAGCGGCTGAACGCGATGCGCCACGTCGGCGTGAAGACGGTCAAGGTCTTCACCGGCTACGGCAGCCTCGACCTGCGGGACGAGGAACAGCCCACCAGCACCCGGGACCGGCACCGCCACATCCTGGCGTTCGACGTCGCCGATCCCGAAACCGGGGAAGTCCTGGCCGAAGGCGGCAAGGAGCTGACCGATACGCTCCGCACCCGGCTGCGCAAGCACAACGTCGTGCGGATCGAGGTCTTGTTGCCGGTCGGCCGCTCCGATTCGCCGCTGATCAAGAACACCCTGGCCAAGGACCCGACCAAGAACGAGGCCGAGGCCCTGGAGCAGATTTACGCCCTGCTGCGTCCCGGCGAGGCGCCCAACCTGGAGACCGCCCGGCAGCAGCTGCAGAAGCTGTTCTTCAACCCCAAGCGCTACGACCTGGGCCGGGTGGGCCGCTACAAGATCAACCAGCGGCTCAAGACCAAGACC
>JBDTTD010000238.1:0-4071 GCA_039930805.1 Gemmatimonadales bacterium
ATGGGCTATGGGCTGCTCCTGTTGCCGACGCAGCCCATAGCGCATGACCCATAGCCTCCTTATCGGGCTCTAGACTCCAGCTCGCGCAACACGGCATCCAGCGGGACACCACGGGCCTGGAGGAGCACCAAAAGGTGATAGAGGAGATCAGCCGCCTCGGACGCGAGACGTTCGTCGGCCTCCGAATTTGCCGCAACCACTACTTCGACCGCCTCCTCGCCCACCTTCTGCGAGGCCTTTCCCACGCCAGCCGCCAGCAACTCGGCGGTGTAGGACCCCTTGGGCTGGTCGGCCGCACGCTGAGCGATGGTTCGGGCCAAGCGGCTTAGAACATGTCCGCCGGGGTCTTCTCCGCGCCCACCCTCACTGCCCTGCTGCCCCGCTGCCCCGCCGATGACTGTAGAGAAGCAGGTCCTCGTGCCGGTATGGCAGGCCGGGCCGGTCTGCTCCACCCGGTACAGCAGCGTGTCTCCATCGCAGTCGAGCCGCACTTCGACGATGCGCTGGATATGGCCCGAGGTTTCGCCTTTCTGCCACAGCGCGCCGCGGGATCTGCTGTAGTAATGAGCCAGGCCGGTGGCGAGGGTACGATCGAGCGCGTCCCGGTTGGCGAAGGCAACCATCAGGACGTCGCCGGAACGGCTTTCCTGGGTCACGACCGGCACCAGTCCGTCAGCACCGAACCGGACCGCCGACAGCCGTTTGTTCTCGGGCACGGAGAGAACCTACCGGCAGGTTGTCCGATTGTCAAAAGCCCTTGCGGCGCCTTATTTTGCTGCAGGTCTGCGGGTGATCCTTCCGGTCCAGATCCCCTCGTCCAGCTACAGGAGTGCTCCTCACGTGCGTCGCTCGCGCTCTTTTCTGGTCGCCCTGTTGGGTGGTCTTTCCCTTGCGGCTTGCAGCAACACGACCGGCCCGGGTCCGGGTCCTTCGCTGGCTTGCACCAACGCCAATGCCGAGGTCCTGGCAGTAGGCGAGCACCGTATTCTCGACCCCAATCAGACCGATGCGTGCGTTCGACTGCCCAGCGCGGGCTCCTCCGGGGCGCAACATCTCTATGTGCCGGTTGCCACCGAAGGAACGGAGACGGCAGACGGGGTGCGGGCGGACTACCAGGTTGACGGGTTTTCTCCTACCGCCGTGGCCGCGCGGGCGATACCATCGCCTCTGCTGTCCGCATTTCGTCCGCCGCTACGAGCTGCGGCGTTCCACGCGATGCTTCGAGAGCGAGAAAGGGCACTGTCCCAGAGTCCCACCGAGGCACTCTTCGACCGGCACCGGGCGTCGGCGATGGCGCCGGTAGCGCAGAATGACCAGCGCACCTTCCAGGTCTGCTCCAGCCCGCAGTGTAACAGCTTCGTGGACGCAACCGCTACCGCCCAGGTCGTGGGCAGCCGGGTGGCGATCTTCGTGGACGACGCCGCTCCTGCAGGTGGCTACACCAATGCCGACCTGATCGACGTGGGCACCCTGTTCGACAACTTCCTTTATCCGATCGACACGATCGCATTCGGCCGGGAATCGGACATCGACGCCAATGGGGTGGTCATTGTACTGCTGACGCCAAAAGTGAATGCCTTGAGTCCCAACTGTGACGCCCAGGGCAGCGTTATCCTGGGGTATTTCTTCGGCGCCGATCTGCTGCCACGCTCCAGCAACAATCCGGGCTCGAACGAGGGCGAGATCTTCTATGGTCTGGTCCCGCAAACCACTGCTACCTGCGACATCAGCCTCGGGTTTGCCCGCAAGCGCCTGCCGGCGACTTTCATTCACGAATTCCAGCACATGATCAGCTTCAACCAGCACCGGCTGATTCGGGGTGGGAGCTCGGAAGACACCTGGCTCAACGAGGGCCTCTCCCATTTTGCCGAGGAGCTCGGCGCGCGCAAGCTGCCTGCCGCGGAGTGTGCCTCCGGGTCCTGCTTCGACGATTTTGTGAAGGACGGCGACATCTCCAACGCGTTTGCCTACCTGCAGGCCCCCGAAGACTTCTTCCTGATTGAGCCGGGGAGCTCCAACGGAAGCCTGGAGGAGCGGGGCGCGAACTGGCTGTTTGTGCGCTGGCTGGCGGACCACTTCGCCACCGATAGCGTGCTGGGCACGGACCTTACTCGCCGCCTGGTTGCCACCAGCCGTTTGGGCGCCGCGAACGTTGTCGCCCAGACGGGGGTCGCGTTCTCGATTCTGGTTCCCGAGTGGCAGATGACCAACTACCTCGACGACCTGACCGGCTTCAGTCAGCCCGACTCGCGGCTCCGTTACAAGACCTGGAACTTCCGGCAGGTCTTCCAGGATTCGCTGGGCAGCGCATTTCCGCTCATACCAGACAACACCCCCGGCAATGGCTTCGGTCACCTCGGGGTGCTGCGAGCCGGCTCGGGTCGCCACGTGTTGGTTACCCAGGGGGGCGGTGCGGCGCTGGTCGATCTTCTGCTCACCGCCCCCTCGGGCATCGCGCCGGTTTCACCCACGGTCGATGCGCGCATCGGCCTGGTACGGATTCGGTGAAGCGAATGGTCTTCTTCGCTCTCGTCGCCGCGTTGTTTGCCGGATACGGAACTGCCTACCTCGCCAGCGAGGATGTCCGCTATCTCACCCGGGCCGGGTTCGAGGAGACCCGGATTCTGCAGTCGCGGCAGCCCATCGCCCGGCTGGTGCGGGACCACCGAACCGACCCTGTCCTCCGCCAGACCCTCGGGCTCGTTCTCGCGTCCCGCGACTATGCCGCTCGACTCGGCCTCCAGGCCAGGGAGACGTACACCTCGTATTCGGACGTCGGGCGCGACACCTTGCTTCTCGTGCTTCAGGCCGCTCCCAGGAGCTGCATCTGTCCCTATACCTGGAAGTACCCCATTGTCGGCCGGATCCCCTACAAAGGGTTCTTCGATCCGCGCGCCGCACGGCGGGAGGCGGATCGGTTTGCGGCCAAGGGATATGACATCTACCTCCGCCCTTCCGGCGCATTCTCGACGCTCGGATGGTTCGAGGATCCGCTGCTGTCCACGGCCATCTCGGGGGACTCGGTGGAGCTGGCCGCTACGGTGTTCCATGAGATCGCGCACAACACCCTGTACGTGAAGAGCGCGACGCCGTTCAACGAGAGCTTCGCCCAGATGGTCGGCTATCGCTCCGCCGAGGCGTTCTTCCGGGACCGGGGCGACAGCGTCAACGCCATCCACGCGGCCAATCGCTGGCACGATGAGATCGTGCTGGGCGACTACTACTCGGCCCTGGTACGGCGTCTGGATTCGCTCTACGGCCACAAGCCGGATTCGGCCGCGCTCGAGGCGGGACGGAGAGACGCGGCCGTGTGGGCCCGGGCCCAGCTCACCGGGCCGGTCGCCCAACAGCTTCGTACCTTTCGGGTGGACCGGATGGTGGAGCGGCCGATCAACAACGCCCAGCTGATCGGCGCCCGCATCTACCGCACCCGGCTGGATCTATTCGACCGGTGGTTCGACCGTCATGGCAGGGATGTGCGGCAGAGCGTCAGCGCGCTCGGGAAGCTGATGGAAGGCGTCGAGGGCGACAGTGCCTACAGCCGGCTGGGTCAGGCGGTCGGAGATTCCACTGCAACTGACGAGCACTCCCCATGAAAGAGGGCTTTGTCCAGCGCGAGCAGACTCGCCTCCTGGGTGAGCTGAACGAGTTTCTCGCCATTCCCAGCGTCAGCGCGGTCCCGGCGCACGCCCCTGACTGCCGCAAGGCAGCGGAGTGGTTGAGCGCCCACCTGCTCGGTCTGGGCTGTCCGGTGGTGAACATCATAGAGGGGCCAGGCCATCCCGTAGTCTGGGCCGAGAGCCCCAGGGTTGCGGACCGGCCGACGCTCCTGATCTACGGCCACTACGACGTCCAGCCACCCGATCCGCTCGACGAATGGGTCACCGAGCCTTTCACACCCACGGTGCGTGATGGGAAGCTCTACGCCCGCGGCGCCGCCGATGACAAGGGGCAGGTTTTCTGCCTGCTGAAGGCATACGAAGCCGTGCTCGACTCCAAGGGCATGCCCCCCCTCAACCTGCATTTCATCTTCGAGGGTGAGGAGGAGTGCGGCGGCAAGGTCATCTTCGA
>JBDTTD010000239.1:0-4058 GCA_039930805.1 Gemmatimonadales bacterium
ACTGCGTCATGGAAGCCGAGATACACTGCGGCACGGCTACGACCCAGGTGAAAGCGGAGCACCAGGACGTTGACCGATAGGCCCTCTCTCGTAACAGCATTGGAGTTAAAGAATGCGAAAGACCTACCTCAGCTTCGCGGCTCCCGTACTCGCTCTTTTCACCCTCAGTCTTGGGGGCAACTACCTCGCAGCGCAGGAACACATCAGACAACCGGCGCTTGAAGCTCCCGTACCGGCGCTGGACGACGCCACGATTGTGGCAATCTTCGATAATGCCAACACAGTTGATATAGAGACGGGCAAGCTTGCCGCCGAACGCGGTCACTCGAACGAGGTGCGTCAGTTTGGCGCTATGCTCGCGCGTGATCACGACATGGTCCGCCAACAAGGTCGCGCTCTGGCCAAGAAGCTCGGTGTCACGCCCACCCCACCCGCCGGCGACCAGAGCGTCCAGGATCAGGCGGCCGTGATTCGCCGGTTGAGTGGCCTGCGCAGACCCGAGTTCGACCGCGCGTTTCTGGAGCGTGAAGTCCAGTTTCACAAGGAAGTGATTGCAGCCATAGAGACCACCTTGCTCCCGGCGATCAAGAACGAGGAGCTGAAGGCCCTGGTGGTGAAGGTGGCTCCCGCGTTCAAAGCGCACTTGTTTATGGCGGAGAACCTCGGCAAGCGACTCGCCACAAAGTGATTGAGCGAGGTGCTGACCGTGAGCGAGGTGATTGCTGTGGTTGATCAGCCAACAATCCCGAGTGGGCTCGATCTGACTCAAGACATCGGCGCAGAGTCCCTTGCTGATGGTGGCGGCAACGGGGCCGGACAGCCGTACCGGGACGGCACCGGTGGACCACAAACCTGGATCCCTCTCAGTGGCACTGACGGGCCCGCAACCCGTCGCGAACACCCGGCCAGTGGCTCGGAAGCTCCGGATTTTGCGAGCCTGGTCCGGCGGCAGCTCGAACTGCTGGGAGAGGACCCGAGTCGCGACGGTCTCAGGAAGACGCCCGGGCGGGTAGCAGCCGCCATGGCGTGGCTCACCCGGGGCTACTCGCTCGATGTCGCCGAGGTGATTGGGGATGCCGTCTTCGAGGAGAGCCATGAGAATATGGTGCTGGTCCGCGACATCGAGCTCTACAGTCTCTGCGAGCATCATCTGTTGCCGTTCTTCGGGAAGGCGCACATCGCATACATCCCCGACGGGAAAATTATCGGCCTCTCGAAGCTGCCTCGCATCGTGGAGGTCTTCGCCCGGCGGCTCCAGGTTCAGGAACGACTCACCGAGCAAATCGCCCGGGCCATTGAGGATGCACTGAGGCCGCGCGGCGTCGGTGTGGTAATTGAGGCGGTGCACCTCTGCATGATGATGCGCGGGGTGGAGAAGCAGAACTCCAGCACGATCACGAGCGCCTTGCGAGGACAGTTTCGCGAGTGTCCGATGACCCGTGAAGAGTTTCTACGGCTGGCGCACCGGGACTGATCTGAGGCAGCGGTATTCGAGGTTGAGCCGGCAGTCGGCAGACGCATGAGATAAACTCGCACGTCGGGAAAAGGAACCGCAGATGCAGCACTGTATCGAAGGAAGCCGCGAAATCGATGACCCTCGCCACAGTCTTCGCCCTACCGACCCTCTTACCTCGGAGAGCCCCGGCCGGTTCGGGGAACTCCTCCTCTCAGTGCTCGGAATGGGTCAGGGATCGGGCGACGCGCTCGCCCCGCGCCGCCTCTCCGACCACTCACAGTGCGTCGTGGTGTCGGAGCTGTTTCGCGGGAAACTCTGCGAGGAGCTTGGCCGGCGGCCGGCACGCCGGATCGAGGCCGGAGAGTTCCTGTACCACATGGGGGAGGCCGCACGCAGCGTCTACCTGGTGCGAGGTGGGCTGATAAAGACGAGTGTAGTCTCGCCCGGCGGCCAGGAGCTCACGTTGCGGGTCCACAAACCGGGCGAGATTCTCGGCGAACTCTGTCTCTGCCTGGGTGAGCGCCGCGACCAGGCAGTGGCTTTGGAGAAGAGCGAAGTGGTCGAGATTCCGCTCGACCTGTTGATCGCCCGGCTGCGGCAGGACCCCCACGCCGCCCTGGACTTTGCGTCCACTGCCTGCGCGCACCTCGTACTAGCGTACGAGCGGCTTCGGAGTCTCTCGGTCGAGCCCGTGCTGGGCCGGCTCACCCGCACCCTGCTCGACCTGGCGTCGGACCTCGGCGAGACCACGCCGCAGGGAATCCGGATCCCCCACCACATCACCCAGGAGGAGCTGGCCCGGCTGATCAGCGCCCGCCGCGAGGTCGTCTCCGGCCTGCTGAACCAGCTGCGAAACGCGGGTCTGATCAGCTACACGCGCCGCGGCCTGATCGTTCTCAATCGCCGGGCGCTGCAGGATCTCTTGGACTCCATCGGGCGAGCGTGAGCGATTCAAAATGTTAGGTGGATAACATACGTCCTTAGCGGTTTAGGCCATATTGGGCGGACCGTTCATGGCAGGACAGGCTAGTGGTTCTGGTTGCACTCAAGGGACGTAATGGTTCACGAGACGGAGGAGCAATGAAACCGCATATGCGACGGGGATTGCCGGGCCTCACACGTTGGTTGCCGCTGAACGCCGCCGCCTCCGGCCTTGTTCGCCCGGGGATGGTCGCGGCATTTCTCCTGTGCGCCGGATTGGGGTTGATGGTCGCCTGCAGCGACAACGGGCCCACTACGCCCGAGCCGCCGGATCCGGAACTCGTCACCCAGGGGAAGGAGATCTTCCGCTTCGACACCTTTGGAGATGAGACCTTCTGGACCGACACGCTCCGCATCCATGAAGTCATCACCAGCGCGGTCGATCCGACGACCGCGCTCGGAGTCGGCCTCAAGGTCGATGCCGCGGCGCTGCCCGCCGCAGTGGTGCAGGGCATCCAGGATGGCACCATCAGTCTCACCGACCCGGCCACCACGGTGGCCCTCCTCAAGCTGGATGCCGTGGTGGGGCTGAAGGGCACGGTCGAGACGGTGGACGGGCGGGATACCCTCACCCGGGTGGGGACCACGTGCGCATTGTGTCATGCGACGGTGGATAACTCCTTTGCCGCCGGGATCGGAAGCCGGCTCGACGGCTGGCCCAATCTCGATCTCAATCCCGGGGCGATCATCGCGCTCTCCCCCGCGCTCACTCCGGATCAGAAGGCAGTCTACAACTCCTGGGGAAAGGGCAAGTACGACGCGCGCTTCAACTTCGACGGGCAGAACGGCCCCCAGGTGATTCCGCCGGCGTACGGGCTTCTCGGCCTCAATAGCATCACCGTCACTGGTGACGGCTCCGATGTGGCGTACTGGAACCGCTATGTGGGCGTTACTCAAATGCACGGGCACGGCTCCTTCAGCGAACCCCGAACCGGCGTGAACGTGAACAACCCGCCCGACCTCGTCTCGTCCAAGCTCGCCGCTCTCCAGGCGTACCAGCTGAGCTTGGCCGCGCCTCCACCGCCTCAGGGGAGCTTTGACGCCGTGGCGGCAGCGCGGGGCCGACAGGTGTTCACTGGAGCGGCGCAGTGCGCGACGTGTCACACTGGGCCGCTGCTCACCGACGGAAATACCCGACTCCATCCGCCTGCCGACGTGGTGAGCGAGCCCGAGCCGAATGGGGCACCGAGCGCCGCCTCGCGCAGCGCCACCAAGATGTACCGTACCGCGCCGCTGCATGGTCTCTGGCAGCACCCACCGTACTTCCACAACGGGATCGCGGCGACACTGGAGGCCGTCGTGGAGCTGTACGACTCAAGGAAGGGTCTCAGTCTCACTGTGGAGCAAAAGGCAGACCTGGTGCAGTACCTGAAGTCACTCTAGCGTGGTGCAGTGAAAACCCATCAGCATTCGGCACGTGCGCCGGGCTCGTCGTCTGGCTCGCCGTGAGCGCGTGCGAAAGCAGAAGGGAGGGCCCAGCCGCCGACACCACGACGGCCGCCACACCGGTCGTGCAGCGGTGCTCGATGCGCTCGACCAGACCCTCATTCCGGGCAGCCAGAACGCGGAGCTCGAGGCGCTGCTGCAACAGGCGCGTCCCGCTTTCGCCGCCCACCTCGAG
>JBDTTD010000240.1:0-4017 GCA_039930805.1 Gemmatimonadales bacterium
ACCTGCATTTCATCTTCGAGGGTGAGGAGGAGTGCGGCGGCAAGGTCATCTTCGATCTGCTGCACAACGAGCCGGAGCGGACCCGGGCAGACGCCGCCCTGGTGTGCGACATGTCCTACTATGCGCCCGGTTGGCCCGCGGTGTACACCGCCTTGCGCGGACTGTGCTACGCGGAGATCTCAGTCCGTACGCTGGAGCGCGATCTCCACTCCGGGACCTACGGTGGGGTGGCGCCCAATGGGCTGGAGACCCTGGTCCGGATCCTCAGCCAGCTGAAGTTGCAGACCGGAGAAATCCGTATCCCCGGGCTCTACGAAGCGGTCCAGCCGCCGACCAGAGAGGAGCTCGATACCTGGAAGCGCCTGCCGTTCGACCAGGAGCGCTTTCTCAGCGAGGAGGTCACCGGCAAGGCCCTGACCGGTCTCACCGACCGGACGGTCTACGAGAGAGTCTGGGCCCTGCCCACTCTGGAAATACACGGCATCAAGGGCGGCTTCATCGGCGAAGGCGCCAAGACCGTGATTCCGGCCCAGGCCACCGCTAAGGTCAGTCTGCGGTTAGTGCCCGGTCAACAGGCGGCGGAGGTCGGTCGTGCCCTGGAGCGCGCGGTGGCGGCACTGGCCCCCGAATGGGCCGACGTCAAGGTGAAGGTACTGCACGGAGGCGACCCGGTTCAGGTCGATGTCACCCATCCAGCCTTCGAGATCCTGAACGAGGCCTTCGACGCGGTAGAAGGACGGAGAGCAGTACAGGTGCGGGCCGGCGGGTCGATCCCGATCGTTCCCGAGCTGGGGCTCAGCGGAGCGCCGGTCATCCTCACCGGGATCGGTCTTCCCGACGACGGGCTCCACTCACCGAACGAGAAGCTCGACCTGCGCCAGCTTTGGAACGGGATCGAGATATTCGGACGATTCTTCGAGCTGTTTGCCGAGAAGGGCGGGGAGGCAGCCTCGCGGACCTACTCCTCGTCGGGCGCGACGCGCTTGACCGGTCCGGAGTAACGGGCCTCGGTACGGGCGTGGAGCTCATCCACCCCGATCAGCGCGCGCACTGACGCGATGATCCCGGCCACTACGTCATCCGCCCAGTAGGGATCCGGCCGGTCACCGGCCGGCAGCACCACCGCCTGGCCCTCCAGGTATCGGATGGCAGTGGTGATCCATTCGGTCTGGGCCGAGGCCACAATGGCCCACGATCCGGTGGAGCGAAGCTCCAGCTCCTCCAGGGCCTTCAGGTGCTCGTCCACCCCTTCCGTCACCGGCTTCGACCGCAACCGGTCGGCCACCATTGACAGGACCTGCCGGCGCTCGGTCTCCTGCGGCTCCGGCAGGGGCGCCAGGTAGTTCCGCTGATCGGCGACCATTTCCGCCAGGCGGATACACACCGCCCGGATGGCCGGCATGAGCGCCCCCGGGGCCTCCCGCGACCAGCTGTCGGCCGCACGAAGGATCTCCTGGATCCGCTGATCCGCCTGGGAGTCAGGCGAGGGGTGTCTGGTCAAATCCGGCATAGTAGGGAGAAAAACTCATTGGTGTCCAGAAGGCAACCGGGCCGAAGACGGGGCGAGGCGGAGTGGCGGGCGAAGCGGAGAAGGCCTAGAGAATTGCCAGCATCGGGGTTTCCACGGCCTGGAGCTCGAAGGCGTCGGCCATCCCTGTGATGACGGCTTGACGGGTTTCCTCCCAGAGCGCCGCGGGATCGGGCCGGCAGAGCTCGACGGCCACGCTGGTCATGATCACGTCCTTGATGCCGCATGGAACGATGAGGTCGAAGTAGGAGAGGTCCGTGCTCACGTTGAGGGCGAAGCCGTGGAACGTCACCCACTGCTTCACGTGAATGCCTATGCTGGCGATCTTCCGGCCCTCGGTCCAGACGCCGGTAAGCCCGGGATGTGGTCCCGCGTCGACCCCCAATTGGCCCAGGGCCCCGATCAGACCCGCCTCCAGCCGGCGAAGATACCAGTGCAGGTCCTCCCGATGACGCCGCAGATCGACCACCGGATAGCCCACCAGTTGTCCCGGGCCGTGGAAGGTGACGTCTCCCCCGCGCTCCACTTCGAACACCTCGACCCCGCGTCGTTCCAGCTCCGCTCTTGGCAGCAGCAGGCTCCCTGCACGGGTTCCGCGGCCCAGGGTCACGACCGGGTCATGTTCTACCAGCAGAAGGACGTCCTCGTTGCTCTCCCCCGCGACGCGCTGTCGGCAAAGGCGGCGCTGCAGCTCCAGTACCTCGGCATACTCGCGCCGGCCGAGATCATGTACGACCAGGCGAGCGGTCACAGGTGCACCTGCGACTTGAGGCGGCGAGCCTGAAGGGCCAGGAGGGAGGAGATTACGGCGGAGAGGCCCAGCAGCGTCAGCAGTCCGGCACGACCAAAAAACTCGAAGACAGCGGCGCAGATCAACATCAGGACCACCGTGGCAAAGGCCGCCACCATGGCCAACCCCCCCCGACGATATGAGGACGTAACCGGCTCGAGCAGATGCCAGGCAACCAGTCCGGCAAGGCCGAGACCCGCGATCGTCCCTCCCGCGATCAGGTAGAACCGAAACTCGAGGTTGGCCGCCCCGTGCCGGGAGCGGAGCGCATCGGCCGCGAGTACCGTCGCGGTGATGACGGTCAGACCGGTCAGGATGGCGCAGGCGAGCGCAGTCGCCAGAAATCCCAGCATCCCGCCATCCGTCTCATCTTTGACCTCTGGCTTCTCACTTCTCACTTCTCACCTCAGATATGGATAACTCGCCCCATCGAATCCAGCGCCGCCTCGGCGATCGCCTCGGACAGCGTCGGATGGGCGTGGATGGTGAGATCCACCTCCTCGACCGTGTACTCGTTCTGCCGGGCCACGGCCAGCTCGTGGATGATCTCGGAGGCGTGGCCGCCGACGATGTGGGCCCCGAGGATCTCGCCGTACTTCTTGTCCCGAATGATCTTAACGAAGCCCTCGGTCTCGCCGGTGGTCCGGGCGCGGCCGTTGGCGCTGAAAGGGAAACGCCCGACCTGATACTCCAGCTTCCGCTCCTTGGCCTGATCCTCGGTCATGCCGATGCTGGCGACCTCCGGGTGGCAATAGGTGACGCTGGGAACGTTGTCGTACTTGATCGGCTGGGGGTGGTGGCCGGCGATCAGCTCTGCGACCACGATCCCCTCGCGGCTCCCCTTGTGAGCCAGCATCGGGGGGCCGGCCACGTCACCGATGGCGTAGACCCCGGGTGCGCTGGTCTCCAAGGTGGCCGGGTTGACCTTGATGAACCCGCGATCGGTCAGCTGCACGCCGGCTTCCTGGAGTCCCAGGTTCTCGGTGTTCACCGCGCGGCCGGCGGCCATCAGCACCTTCTCCGCCTCGATCGACTCGGTCTTTTCGCCGGTCTCGACCTCGAGCGTCACCTTGTCCTTGGCCACGGTGGCCTTCTTGACCTTCGCGCCGGCAATGACGGCGACCCCACGCTTCTTGAAGCTCTTGGTCAGCGCGTCGGAGGATTCGGCATCCTCCAGCGGGAGGATCCGAGGCAGGGCCTCGATGAGGGTGACCTTGCTTCCGAAGGCGTGGAAGATGTCGGCGAACTCACACCCCACCGCGCCGGCTCCGACGATGGCCAGCGTCTTCGGGTGGGTCTCGAGGAACAGGGCCTCGTCCGAGCTGATCACCGTCGTCTTATTGATCTCGAGCCCGATCTGGGGAATGCCCTTGACCCGCGATCCGGTGGCGATCACCACCGCCTTCCGCGCCTGGTACTCGTCTTTTCCGACCCGTACGGTGCGATTCTTCGCCAGCACGCCGGTACCCTTTACCACGGTCACCTTGTGCTTTTTCATGAGGAACTCCACTCCCTTGGAGTTCTGCTCCGAGACCTTCCGGGACCGCCGCATGGCCACGCCGTAGTCGGTCTTTACGCTCCCGGCCTCGATTCCCAGGTCCTTGGCATCGTGAGTCACCAGCCCGGCTACATACGCGCTGTGCAGCAGCGCCTTGGTGGGAATGCAGCCGATGTTCACGCACACGCCGCCGAGCTTGTC
>JBDTTD010000241.1:0-3990 GCA_039930805.1 Gemmatimonadales bacterium
GCGGGCAGATAGGTAGTCCCGATGGGAAGGCCCAACGACGGACTCATCGTGCCGCTCCGCACCAGGTCCACCTCCCGTCCCTCGTGATAGACCGGATAACCGTGGCGCGGAATGCCGCGCCCCTTGAGCTGAAAGCCGACCAGCTTCCGGGTCACGCCGCGAAGCTTCTGCGCCTTGAGCGCCGAGTCGCCGGTGAACGGTGAGCCCTTGTCCAGCTTCACGATCCAGCCGAGCCCGGCCTCGAGCGGCGTGGTATTCTCGTCGATCTCGTTGCCGTAGAGCGCGTAGCCCATCTCGGTCCGGAGCGAGTCGCGCGCCCCGAGCCCGATCGGCTTGGCGCCGGCTCCGATGACTGCCTCCCACACCGTTACCGTGTCACGCTCCCGGCAATAGAGCTCGAAGCCGTCCTCGCCGGTGTATCCGGTCCGCGAGATGAAGCACTCGGCGCCGGCCACCTTGCCGGTGACGAAATGGTAATATCCGATATCAGGCAGGTGCGTGGCGGTAAGTGGTTGCAGCAACCCCTCGGCGTGGGGGCCCTGGACCGCCAGCAGTCCCACATCGTCCGAGATATCCTTGAGGCGGACGTTGATTCCGGCCTTCTGCGCCACAATGTGCTCCCAGGCACTCGCCGTGTTCGAGGCGTTGACCACGATCATGAGCTTGTCCTCGAAGCGATACACGGTGCAATCGTCCACGAAGGTACCTTCGGGCGTCAAGATGGCCGAGTATTGCACCGCACCGGGCTCGAGCGCGCTGATGTCGTTGCAGGTGACCCGGTTCACGAAGGCATTCCGGTCCGGCCCGGTGATCTCGAACTCGCCCATGTGCGAGACATCGAACACCCCGGCGCCGGTGCGCACCGCGTGATGCTCGGCCAGGATACCGGTGGGATATTGCACCGGCATCTCCCAGCCCGCGAAGGGAACGATCTTCGCTCCGAGTGCCTTGTGGGCGTGGTACAGCGCGGTGCGTCTGAGTTCGGTGGAGGCGGTCATGATTTCTTTCTCTTCAGGTTTCGGCCCCCTCGCCTGCGGCTCGGGGTGACATCTTTTGCTGCCCCGCTGCCCCGCTGTCCCGCTTACCCGCCCAAAAGCGTCGCCATGATGGCCTTCTGCACGTGCAGCCGGTTCTCCGCCTCATCCCACACCCGCGACTGGGGCCCGTCGATCACGTCCTGCGCCACTTCTTCACCCCGGTGGGCCGGGAGGCAGTGCAGGAAGATGGCGCCCGGGTCGGCTCGCTTCATCAGCGCGGAGTCCACGATGTAACCCTTGAATGCGCGGGCCCGCTTCTCCTGCTCCTCCTCCTGCCCCATCGACGCCCACACGTCGGTGTTGACCACGTGAGCGCCGCGGACCGCTTCCTTCGGATCGGTGGTGACTGTGATCGTGGTCTTTTTCTGGTTGAGCTTCAGGATCTCGGCGTTGGGCTCGTAGCCCGTGGGACAGGCCAGCCGGAGCTCGAAGCCGAGGCTGCCGGCCGCGTTGGTCCAGCTGTTGGCCATGTTGTTTCCGTCCCCTATCCACGCGATGACCTTGCCATCCCAGCCGCCCAGCGCCTCGCGAATGGTTAGCAGGTCGGCCATGACCTGGCAGGGATGCAGCAGGTCGGTCAGCCCGTTGATCACCGGGATGGTGCCGTAGCGGGCCAGCTCCTCGACGTCGGCATGGTCGAAGGTCCGGATCATGATCCCGTCGAGATAGCGGGACAGGACCAGGGCGGTGTCCCGGATCGGCTCACCCCGGCCGAGCTGAATGTCACGCGAGGAGAGGAAGAGGGCGTGGCCGCCGAGCTGGTACATCCCCACCTCGAACGACACCCGGGTACGGGTGGAGCTCTTGGCAAAGATCATCCCCAGCGTCTTCCCCTGGAGCGGCTTCTCGCGATAGTCCCCTCGCTTCATCCGGGCCGCCAGATCGAAGACGGCCAGCAGCTCGGCCTTGCTGAAGTCGGGGATGGCGAGGAAGTGGCGTGGAGGACTCATAGACCTGACCATCGCGTGCGGGTTGTAGCCCAGCCCACGGGGTATGGCAATCGGGATTGGAATGGAGTGTGCCGTACCGCCCTACAGTATATACCGCCTGAGATCGTCGTCGCTTATGATCTTTACCAGCCGCTCCCGGACATCATCCGCATCGAACACGATCCGCTTCTGCGGGTAGTCGGGCAGCTCGAACAGCACGTCCTCCATCAGCGCCGCCATGACGGTGTGCAACCGCCGGGCGCCGATGTTCTCCATCCGGTCGTTGGCCATGAACGCCACCCGCGCCACTTCGGCGATTCCCGCGGCAGTGAACTCGAGCTCGGCGCCCTCCGCCGCCACCAGCGCCTGATACTGTTTGGTCAGCGCGTTCTCCGGCTCCGTCATGATCCGTACGAAATCCTGCTCGGTCAGCGGCTGGAGCTCGACCCGGATCGGAAAGCGGCCCTGGAGCTCGGGGATCAGGTCCGAGGGCTTGGAGACATGAAACGCCCCGGCGGCGATGAAGAGGATGTGGTCGCTGCGGACGTAGCCGTAGCGGGTCTGGACGGTCGAGCCCTCGACGATGGGCAGCAGATCGCGCTGGACGCCCTCGCGGGAGACATCGGGGCCGCCGGCCTGGCCCCGCTCCCCCGCGATCTTGTCGATCTCGTCGATGAAGATGATGCCGTGGTTCTCGACCCGGTCGAGCGACTCGTTCACCACGTCGTCCATGTCTACCAGCTTCTTGAGCTCCTCGTCTACCAGGACCCGCCGCGCCTCCGGCACCTTGACCGTGCGGCGCTTCTTCCGCTTGGGCAGCATGTCCTGCAGCATCTCGGTGAAGTTGATGTCCGGTCCCTCGATGCCCTGGGGGGGCTGGATCAGCTCCATCATCGGATAGCCCTGCTGGGCGACCTCGACCTCGACCTCCCGCTCGTCGAGCCGGCCGTCGGCCAGCATCTCGCGCAGCTTCTCCCTCGAGCGATGGCGCCGCTCCTCCTCCGGCGTCGGGACGTGCTCGGACTTGGCCTGCCCCGTGGGCGAGACTACGAACATCGACGCGACTTCCGTCCTCTCCGTCCCCTCGCGTCCGCTCGGGGCAGGCTTCTCCGTCCTCTCCATCGCCTGCGGCCCGGCGGGAAGCAGCAGATCCAGCAGCCGCTCGTCGGCCCGCGCCTCCGCCTGGGGGTAGACCTCGTCCTCCCGCTCGGTCCGCACCAGGTTGATCGCCGAATCCACCAGGTCCCGCACCATGGACTCGGCGTCCCGGCCGACGTAGCCGACCTCGGTGAACTTGGAGGCCTCGACCTTGATGAACGGCGCCCCGGAGAGCCGGGCCAGCCGGCGGGCGACCTCGGTCTTTCCCACCCCGGTCGGGCCGATCATGATGATGTTGTAGGGGGTGATTTCATCCCGGATATCGTCCGGCGCCTGGGCCCGCCGCCACCGGTTCCGCACGGCTATGGCCACCGCCTTCTTGGCGGCCTCCTGGCCCACGATGTAGCGGTCGAGCTCGGCGACGATCAGCCGGGGCGGCATCTCCTCCAGCCACGGCATGGGCGCCACCGGCTCCGGGCCAGTGGGGGCTTCGACGGGAGGTTTGGGGGCGACGTCGGTCATTCTTAAAGGTAGCTCCGGAGTGCTGCAGAGGTTGTCCCCGCTCACGCCTTCTTCCCGTCTCCAGGCAACTCCAAAATTGTAATATTCCGATTCGTGAAAACGCAGATGTCGGCCGCGATCTCCAGCGACCGCTGGGTGATCTCGCGGGCCGACCGGTCCGGCTCGGGAAGCAGCGCACGGGCGGCGGCCAGAGCAAAGTTGCCGCCCGAGCCGATGGCGATGATACCGTCGTCGGGCTCGATCAGCTCCCCCGACCCGCTCAAGAGGAAGCTGTGCTCCAGGTCGGCCACGACCAGCAGCGCTTCCAGCCGGCGGAGGATCCGGTCGCTGCGCCAGTCCTTGGCCAGCTCGACCGCCGCCCGCGGCAGGTTGCCCGGATAGCGATCCAGTTTCTCCTCGAACTT
>JBDTTD010000242.1:0-3936 GCA_039930805.1 Gemmatimonadales bacterium
CGACCTGCTGGATCTGAGCCGTCTCGACGAGGACCGGTTGAAGCCTGTCATTCGGGCCGTCGAGCCCCTGTCCATGGCAAATCGCGCAATGGGCCTTGTGACACCCGCCGCAAACCTTAAGCAGGTCAGGCTGCAACTCGTACCAGGTCCCAGCCTGCCAAATTGCGAGACTGACGCGAACCGGGTGGAGCAGATCCTGGTGAATCTGCTCGGAAACGCCATCAAGTATGCTCCTGAGCAAAGTACCGTTCAGCTCAGCGTCATGTCCCGGCAGGGGCGTGTTGTATACCAGGTCGAAGACGAGGGGCCAGGGGTGCCGTTGAGCGACGTCGAGCGGATCTTTGACATCTATGTGACCAAAGCGGGTGAAGAAGGCCGGGGGCTCGGGCTGGGCCTGCCACTCTCCCGGCGGCTTGCCCGCTTGCTCGGCGGCGAGCTTCACGCGCTGGCGCGACTGGAGAAGGGAGGCTGTTTCATTCTCGAGGTGCCCGCCAGCGCATCATGAAGAGATCTTCATCCAGATTTAAAATCAGCTTCAGCGACACGCGTCAGGAGCAACGTGATGCGCACCTCCGCTCCCCGGATTTCTTCGACGCGGCGAAGTTCCCCACCATCACCTTCCGCAGCCGTCGGGCCCAGGGGAACCCACTCGAAGGCGACTTCCGCCTGGCCGGCGATCTCACGGTCCGTGGCATCACGCGCGAGGTCACGCTGGATGTCGCACCAGAGGGCCGGCTGAAGGACCCATGGGGCGAAGAGCGGGCGGGGTTCAGCGCCCACGCGAAGATCGACCGCACTGACTTCGGGCTCACCTGGAACCAGGTACTCGAGGCGGGCGGTGTCCTGGTCGGAAATGAGATCAAAATCTCGATCGAAGTCGAGCTTATCCGGCAGGCGGCGCAGGCCGCCGCCTGACCGGTGACCATGGGCCCGTTGGCGATGGCATCGCCGGGCAGGACGACTCAGTTGGGAGACAAGATGCCGACTTCGATGGAACCGACTGCCTTCACGCGCGAGCTTGCTACCCGCCGCACCGAAGTGCCGGTGATTCCCACCTACATGGCAGGAAGGAGTCGAGGTCGACATCCGCCTGAACACTGCTTGAAAACAGCCCGAACCTGCGGATGATATCCCCGGTTCGCCTTCTCGCTGACCAGGCCTTCTCCCGGGCCGCGGGGGCGCCGCTGCTGCCAGGCAACCAGGTGCGCCTGCTCAAGGACGCGGCTGAGAACTATCCCGCGTGGCTCGAGGCGATTCGGTCAGCCGAGCATCTCGTGCACTTCGAGAGCTACATCATCCACGATGATGACGTAGGCGCCGAGTTCGCGGAATGCCTTGCGGCCCAGGCGCGCAAGGGCGTGCGAGTGAGGCTGCTCTACGATTGGATGGGTGCGCTCGGCAAGACTTCGAGCCGCTTCTGGAAGCGTCTGAGGATGGCGGGGGTCGAAGTGCGCTGCTTCAATCCGCCACGATTCGACAGCCCATTCGGATGGCTGAGTCGCGACCATCGAAAGACGATCGTGGTCGACGGCCGCGTCGGGTTCGTCACCGGACTCTGCGTTGGTCGCATGTGGGCCGGGCAGCCGGAGCGTGGCATCGAACCGTGGCGTGACACCGGAGTGGAGGTGCGCGGCCCCGCCGTGGCCGACATCTCGGATGCATTCGCCGAGGTCTGGGCGCTGGCCGGTGCTCCGATTCCCGAGGCCGACCTGGTGCGGCGGGATGCCCCCGGACAGGCTGGTGACGTGTCGGTACGGGTGGTGGCGACCACCCCCGGAAGCGCCAGCCTCTTCCGCGTGGACCAGCTCGTTGCCGCGCTCGCGCAAAAGGCGCTGTGGCTCACGGATGCGTATTTCGTGGGTACGGCGGCGTACGTGGAGTCGCTCAGGGCGGCGGCCAGGGATGGCGTGGATGTGCGGCTCCTGGTCCCCGGGCCCAGCGATATCCCGTTGCTGCGCCCGCTCTCGGTCGCGGGATATCAGCCGCTGCTCGAAGCCGGCGTCAGGGTGTTCGAGTGGAACGGCCCGATGCTGCACGCCAAGACCGCCGTGGCGGACGGTCGGTGGGCCAGGGTCGGATCGAGCAATCTGAACGTGGCGAGCTGGATCGGGAACCACGAAATGGATGTGGTGGTCAAGGACGACGGCTTTGGGGCGGCCATGGAGCGGATGTACCAGGATGATCTCGGGCGCGCAACCGAGATCATCCTGGGACGATCGAGGTCCCGGAGCACGAGCGCGGGAGGCAGTGCAGGTCGTCTTGCCGCCGGCGCAATCCGCATCGGGAACACCGTCAGTGCCGCCGCCACCGGTCGCCGGATCTTCGCCCCCACGGAGGCTCGCGTGCTCGCCCTCAGCGGCTTTCTGCTTCTGGGCGTCGTCGTCCTGGCGCTCCTTTGGCCCCGCGTCGTCGTCATTCCGCTCATGCTGGTGATCGGCTGGGTGGCCGTCGCCTTGCTCCTCAGGAGCAACAAGCTACGCCGGTTGCGGCGCCCTTCTGCGCCGTCTTAATGGCGGCGTGGTTCACAAAGTTCATCACGATAGTCCTTTTCGGGGCTAGACGAGTGTTGAGAACTGTTTTCTCTCCATCTCCGATTGGCTTGTAAGCTGCCTTAAAACGCCCTTCACGCCGTCTTCATAGACACATGGCCATCTTCGTACCTTCGCCGTGAAGCAAGGTCCTTCATCACGGGAGCCGGCCGCCCAATGGTGCTGCCAGCGCGTAGCGTAATCTGGTGTTTAGTAGTACCCTAGGATTAGGCGGATGACCGGTCAGGGGCGAGTCGATGCCGAGCCTCGGAGCAGCGGACCAATGAGGCCGGCTAGAGCCCTAACTTTCGGAGGTGCCAATGAAAGTAGCGGAGATCATGGAGGCCGATTTGACGACCGTGGCCGTCGATACTCCAGTATCCGAGGTCGTGGTGTCCCTGGCGGAGGCCCAGGTGAGCGGGCTTCCGGTGGTGGACAGCCGCAACCAGTTGATCGGGGTGGTCTCGAGTACCGACCTGATCGCCGCCCAGGCGGAGACGCGGAGCGCTGAAGAGCGGCAGATCCTGCTGGAACAGACGCCGGTGCGGGACATCATGACGCCGAGGCCGCTCATGATCGAATCGACCGCTGAACTGCAAGAAGCAGCTCGGCACATGCTCTACGCGGAGGTGAGTCGGCTCTTTGTAGAGGAGAATGGGGTTCTGGTGGGTGTCATCTCACAGACCGACATCGTCCGCGCAGTAGCCACCGGCAAGATTGCCTGAGAGTTGCCTCCTATGACCGCCGTCCACGAAATGATGAGTACTTCCCCTGTCACCGTGGGGCCGGCGACCTCGGTCGGTGATCTGTTGGCCCTGTTCGACCGGCACGACTTTAACGCTTTTCCGGTCCTGGACGAGCACAACCGGCTGCTCGGAATCGTCTCCAAGCTGGACCTACTCGAGCTCTTCCTGGCCGATGACGCATCGACGGGTGCGGCCACGGGAGGCGTGGGCACGACGCGGGTCGAGGATCTGATGCACCACGAGATTGTCTCCGTCGAAGCCCGTGACCCCCTTTCGGCGGCTGGTGCCCTAATGCTAGCGACGAAGCTTCGCA
Source organism: Gemmatimonadales bacterium (assembly GCA_039930805.1). Taxonomy (GTDB): domain Bacteria; phylum Gemmatimonadota; class Gemmatimonadetes; order Gemmatimonadales; family GWC2-71-9; genus CAVVWJ01. The sequence goes on from JBDTTD010000242.1 coordinate 3,588, forward strand.
GCCTTCCCGTAGTCGAACGGCAAGACGACCGTCTCATGCTGGTCGGGATCCTGAGCCGGGGTGACATCTTGCGGGGCCTGAGGTTTCAGCTGGTCGAGGGCAGCTATGTCCGCCAGGTACCCGAGTCATGACGCCGCAAAGCGGCACTGTGGCGGCCGGGTCTCTCGCCACGACGCAAACGTTCGGTGGAGGTGGTTCCATGAAGCCGGATAAGACTGATGCCCGGCCTCGGGGCGACGACAGGCAAGTCAACCCGGGACGTCAGCAGATGATTGACGTGCTGATCGATGAAATGGGGGCGCAATCGTTCCCGGCGAGCGATCCTCCGGCTTGGGGCGTTGTGTCTTCA
>JBDTTD010000243.1:0-3915 GCA_039930805.1 Gemmatimonadales bacterium
CTTTCTTGAACTCGGCCACCAGCCAGTTGATCAGGCGCTGGTCGAAGTCGTCGCCGCCCAGGTGGGTGTCTCCGTTGGTGCTCTTCACCTCGAAGACACCCTCCGCCAGCTCCAGCACGGAGATGTCGTAGGTGCCGCCGCCGAGGTCGAACACCGCCACCTTCTCCTCCTTCTTCTTGTCCAGACCATAGGCCAGGGCCGCGGCAGTCGGCTCGTTGATGATCCGCTGCACGTCGAGCCCGGCGATCCGGCCGGCGTCCTTGGTAGCCTGACGCTGGGCATCGTTGAAGTATGCCGGGACAGTGATGACGGCCTTGTCGACGGTGTAGCCGAGGTAGTCTTCCGCCGTCTGCTTCATCTTCTGGAGGACCATCGCGGAGATCTCGGGCGGGGTGTACCGCTTGCCCTGGATCTCCACCACGGCCATCCCGTTGGCCCCGTCGACCACCTTGTAGGGGACCTTCTTGAGCTCGTCTGCCACCTCGCTCAGCCGGCGGCCCATGAACCGCTTGATCGAGAAAATGGTCTGCTGAGGGTTGGTGACGGCCTGCCGCTTGGCTACCTGGCCAACCAGCCGCTCGCCATCCTTGGTGAATGCCACGACGGACGGGGTGGTGCGGCCACCCTCCGCATTGGGGATGACCACCGGGTCTCCACCCTCCATTACTGCCACGACCGAGTTGGTGGTGCCTAGGTCGATTCCGATGATTTTGGAAGCCATGTCTGCTCCGGAGTGAGATCGTCCTGCCCGGACGAGTGCCTGTCTGCCATACGACTTATGATTGCCCTCCCGACGAGCAAGTGCCGTACCGCCCTAAGCTGCCGTTTTGGCGCACGCCGGGCCCAAACGACCCGGTTCACGCCCCGTGACTTGGCTCACGACGCTGATGACTGGGACTCAATAGGATAGGTGGTGTTCAGCGCAGTCGAACCCGTTCGTGAGGAGGTAGCCATGCTGTGGACCATCTTCGTGATACTCCTGGTGTTGTGGCTGCTGGGTGTGGTCACGTCGTATAGCCTCGGTGGTTTCATTCACGTGCTGCTGGTCATCGCGGTGATTCTGGCTGTGATGCAGTTGATTCAGGGGAGACGGGCACTCTAAGTCTTCCCGCCAGGATAGACGCCCAAACCCGCGCCGAACCTCGGGGCTTTCCTGGCTGACGCCGGTGGAGCCCCGTTGTTTACTCGATTGAGGACCCATGCCCCGAGCGCCACGGCAGGCCGAGAAGAAGAGAGTACGCTACGCGGTGGTAGGCTTGGGACACATCGCCCAGGTGGCGGTCCTGCCCGCCTTTGCTCACGCCGAAAATTCGGAGCTGGCAGCGCTCGTCTCCGACGACCGCCAGAAACTGGAAAAGCTCGGCCGCCGGTATAAGGTCAAGGACCGGTTCTCCTACGATCAGTTCGAGGAGTGCCTCCAGAGTGGGATAGTGGACGCGGTCTACATTGCCCTCCCCAATCACCTGCACCGGCAATACACCGAGAGGGCAGCCCGGGCCGGGGTCCATGTTCTCTGCGAGAAGCCGCTGGCGGTGACCGAAGAGGACTGCCTGGCCATGATCCAGGCGTGTGACGAGAACGGGGTCAAGCTGATGACAGCGTACCGGCTTCACTTCGAGGAGGCCAGCCTCAAGGCCATCGACCTGGTACAGGGCGGCCGGCTGGGAGACGCTCGCCTGTTCGACTCGGTCTTCACCATGCCGGTCAAGGAGGGCGACATCCGCCTCAACCCGCGCGAGCTCGGTGGAGGCCCGCTCTACGACATCGGCGTTTACTGCATCAACGCGGTGCGCAATCTCTTCGGGGCCGAGCCGATGGAGGTGATGGCGTTCAGCGCCAACAATGGAGAGCGTCGCTTTCAGCAATGTGAGGAGATGATCAGCGCCATCCTGCGGTTCCCCGGCCGCGAGCGCCTGGCCATCTTTACCGTCAGCTTCAACGGCGCCGACGTGGGAACCTACCGGGTGGTTGGCACCAAGGGTGACGTGGTCATGGACCCGGCGTACGAGTACGCCGAAGGCCTGACCCAGCGGGTGACGATCGACGGCCGGACTCGCGAGCGCACGTTTCCCCAGCGAGATCAGTTCGCGCCCCAGCTGATCAGCTTCTCGGAGTGCATCCTGACCGGCGCGGCACCGGAGCCCTCCGGCTGGGAAGGATTCGCCGACGTCCGGGTCATCCGGGCACTCTACCGCTCAGCCGATACCGGTCAGCCCGTCAGCCTTCCGCCATTCAGCAAGGAGGACCGGCCCTCGCTCGACCAGGAGATTCGCCGCCCGGCTGTCAGGAAGCCCGAGCTGGTGAACACCGAAGCTCCCAGCGAGTAGCATTCAAGGCTCGATTATATTGAGCCATGTTCCCCTACCGGGACGACAATCCCACTCTCCACACTCCCTTCGTCACGCTGATCCTCATCGGGATCAATCTGGCGGTATGGGTGCTGGTACAGGGCATGGGTGCGGAGCCTCACCTTTCGAGATCGGTTTGCGAGCTCGGACTCATTCCCGGGGAGTTCCTCGGTAATCTTCCCGTGGGGGCGACCGTACCGATGGGCCCCCACACCGTCTGTGTGATGGGCGATGAGCAGACCTGGTTTACTCCGCTCACCTCCATGTTCCTTCATGGGGGCTGGTTCCATCTCATCGGCAACTTGTGGTTTCTCTGGGTCTTCGGGAACAACGTCGAAGACTCGATGGGACACTCCCGCTTTCTGGTCTTCTATATCCTGTGCGGGCTGGTTGCAGCGGCCGCGCAGACGTTCATGAGTCCCGCGAGCGCCATTCCGATGGTGGGAGCCTCCGGCGCGATCAGCGGCGTGATGGGCGCCTACATCGTGCTTTACCCCAGAGTTCGGATCCACATGCTGGTGATCCTGGTTATCTTCGTCACTCGCATAGTCGTGCCGGCCTACCTCATGCTCGCGTACTGGTTCCTTCTCCAGCTTCTCGGCGGCGGCCTGACCAGCGGATCCGAGGGCGGAGTGGCGTTCTGGGCCCATGCCGGCGGGTTTATCGCGGGAGCGGTCCTGATCCACCTCTTCCGCGACCCCGAGCTGGTGGCGAAGCATCGGGCGCTGGCGAGGACGACGGATCGGCTGGGTTATACGGAGAGGTAGGGAGAACGACCATCCTGCCTTCCCGCCTTTCCTCGTTCCCTCGTTCCGCCTTCTCACGTATGTTCCCAATCATGCCGGACGTCCCCCAGCATCGCACCGTCTCTTCCTTTCGCGCCGACCCCCTCGACGTAGCGGTGGCTCCCCGGAATCCCGGGATGCCGCTGGAGCTCGATTGGGTCGAGGACATCCGCATCAACCGCAGCGCCGTGGAGCGCCGGGCCGCAACCCTGCGGACCCGGCGGACGGTCAAGAAGGAATGGCAGGCGGCGTGGCTGCTGCGTGCCATCACTGTGATAGACCTCACTACGCTCGCAGGAGACGATACGGCCGGGCGGGTGCGCCGACTCTGCGCCAAGGCTCGCCGGCCGGTGCGGGCCGAGCTGCTGGAGGCGATGGGGGCGGCGCAGCTTCCGATCCACGTGGCCGCAGTATGCGTCTACCATGGCCTGGTCGAGACCGCGCTCGAGGCGCTGGAGGGCTCCGGGATCCCGGTGGCGGCGGTCTCGACTGGTTTTCCGGCGGGGCTCTCCCCGTTCGAGCAGCGGATCGCGGAGATTCGGGCCTCGGTGGCCGCTGGAGCAGAAGAGATCGACGTGGTGATCACGCGGAGCTATGTGCTCACCGAGAACTGGCGGGCCTTGTACGACGAGGTGCGCGCCATGCGAGAGGCCTGCGGCGACGCCCACATCAAGACCATCCTCGCCACCGGTGAGCTCGGCACCCTGCGGAACGTGGCGCGGGCCAGCCTGGTGTGCATGATGGCCGGCGCCGACTTCATCAAGACCTCCACCGGCAAGGAG
>JBDTTD010000244.1:0-3907 GCA_039930805.1 Gemmatimonadales bacterium
TCGGAATCTTCAAGCAGAGCTTCAGGGACTTCATGAAGGACGACTGCATGACCTCCGCAGCCGCGCTTTCCTACTATACCGTGTTCTCCCTCCCTGCCGTCTTGATGCTGATCATGCTATTGATCAGCTCCGTCATGGATCCCACCGATGTCCGAGGTGGGCTTGAGTCCCAGCTGCAGTCGCTCCTGGGACCCAGTGCCGGTGGCCAGATCCGGACTATCCTGGAGCAGACGGAGCGCCCTGGCGGCGGTTTCATCCCGACCCTGGTTGGGATCGTGGCCCTCGTGTTTGGTGCCACCGGCGCCCTGGGCCAGCTTCAGGCGGCGCTGAACCGGGCGTGGAATGTGGAGCCGGATCCCCGGCAGGGCGGGATCAAGCGCTTCCTGACCAAGCGGCTCTTCTCCCTGGGCATGCTGCTCTCGATCGCCTTTCTGCTACTGGTCTTGCTGGTGATCAGCGCGGTCCTCTCCGGTCTGGGCGACAGGCTCTCAGGTTTCCTCCCTTCGGGCCTCTCGGAACCGGTGCTGCAAGCGCTGAACCTCGGGGTCTCCCTACTGGTGATCAGCCTGCTCTTTGCCGCCATGTTCAAGGTGCTTCCCGATGCTGGAGTGGCCTGGCGAAGCGTCTGGGTCGGCAGTGCAGCCACGGCAGTGCTCTTCGTGCTCGGCAAGTTTCTCATTGGGCTGTACATCGGGAAGAGCAATCCGGGTGAGGCGTACGGAGCCGCAGGATCGCTGATCGTGCTGCTGCTCTGGATCTACTACTCGGCCTCCATCGTGCTCTTCGGCGCCCAGTTTACCGAGACCTGGGCGGAGCAGCGGGGCGAAGGGGTTCAGCCGGCGCCGGGTGCGATTCGGGTTCGGAAGGAACGGAAAGGTGGGGAAGGACGGGAAAGGCGGGAAGGACGGGAGAGAGAATTGCCTCTCCATCCTGACGAGGCCTAGGTCCTTACTCAGAGGCCTAAGGCATTGCCCAGATGAGACGGCTTCCCTCTCGTCCCGTCCTTCCCTCCTTCCCCTTCCTTCCCTTCCTCTCTACCGCGCCGCCAACGGCTCCGTGAGCACAAACGTCACCGGCGTCTTGGCCTTGACCACCACATCTCGTGATCCCGTCTGCGACGCTACCACCGCGCCTCCCGCGGCCCCGACCACGCCTCCGATCACCGCGCCCTTGGTGTTCCCACCAAGCACCCGGCCCAGAATGGCGCCGCCGGCGGCCCCGACTCCAACCTTTGCTGCTTCGCCGGTCCCCACTCCCCGGCCACGAAGCTCATGGGGCACCGGCTGGACGTTAGCAGCCACCGGTTGCTGCTGCCCGCCGATGCCGATGCTTTCCACCTTGAGCACCAATCTGCCCTGCGCGCTCTCGGACTTGGCCGCGCTGAGTCTGGTGACCGTGAATCGGACCGGGGCACCGGCCGGGATCAGTGTTTTCCCATCCGAACCGGTGACGTTCTCCATAACCACCGCTGTGACTACCCGCCCCACGGAATCGGTGCGGGAATTGATCGAGTCGTCCAGGGCCGCGTGAATCTCGGTGCCGACTGGAAGGGTCCTGGCTCCGGCGGCGGCGCTGGCCGCGACCGGGTTCGCCGCTGGAGATGTGTCGCGCGCAAGTGAACGGCCCGTGTCGGCGCTCGGCGTGGTATCCGGCGTCCTGGCCGCTACGGTATCCCCGGCAGGCACAGGTTTTGGGGCTGGGACCGATGTGCTGTCGTGAACGGTGTCGGCGGCCGGCGCCTCCACCGGCGGAGCCTGCACTGAATCGGTCGGCTGGTCCGGGGCGTACCCGCGGGTCGTCGAGTCCTCGGCCGGGACGCTGGCCGGGGGCGGCGTCGCCTTCGGAGTCGCCCGTTTGGCTTTCCGGGGTTTTGGCATTGCGGCGGGCTCGGGAGTCGGGGTGGCTTGGTGTTCGACCGGAGAGAGGGGCTGCGTGGTGTCCACGCGAGCGACCTCCAGAGGTCGAGTGAGGTTGTCATCCACCGGATTGCGTCGGTCGCGAGAGTCGGAACAGCCGGAAACCAGAACCGCGCCGGCCAGCGCTAGAGCGAGCCTGTTCATGCTGCCTCCACGAGCCTTGAGGGTTTCTTCTACCCCAAGTCATTACCCGTTTTGGGCTTTGATTGCTGTGGGTTGGGTCACGTAGGCGGGGAGACGGGGAAGCAGGGTGAGAGGGACGTAGCCGGGATCTCGTTTAGTACCGGCACAGCCCTTGCGCCCCGGCCTCGCCAGATCGGCCTAACTCCGCGGCATCCAAACACCTCCGGCAAGCGCTCCGGTCGGCCCCGCCGCAGCAGTCGGCGGAGTCCGCCAGACCTGCCGGGATTTACCATGCTTTCTACCAACGGGGGATTGCGTTGAACGACTGCGCCAGGTGCCATACTCCGATCCCCGTCGGCGGCAACTGCTCCCAATGTGGCACCCTCTCGGTCGAAATCGGGCCGGACCTCGATGAGCTCAAGGAGCGCCTCGGACGCACCCTCGAGGGACGCTACCAGATCACCCGGCTCCTGGGTCGCGGTGGCATGGCGGTGGTCTTCCTGGCGGAGGACCTGGTGTTGGAGCGGCAGGTGGCGATCAAGGTGCTGCCCCCGGACATGACCCGGGATTCGCAGCTGGTCGCCCGCTTTCAGCAGGAAGCCAAGACCGCCGCCAAGCTCGACCATCCGAACATCATTCCGATTTATCGGGTCGAGAGTGAGGCGGGCCTGGTCTATATCGTCATGAAATACGTATCCGGTCATTCGCTGGAAGACCTGCTGGCACAGGGCCCTCTGCCCATTTCCCGGGCCCGCCACGTGCTGCGCGAGGCCGCCCTGGCCTTGGGCCACGCCCACCGCCGCCGGATCGTGCATCGCGATGTGAAGCCGGCCAACATCATGCTGGACGAGGATGGGCGGGTGATCCTCACCGACTTCGGGATCGCCAAGGCGGTTCAGGATACCGGCCAGCTCACCGGGACCGGCACGATCATCGGGACCCCGCACTATATGGCCCCGGAGCAGGCCCGCGGCCAGGAAGTAGACGGACGTGCGGACCAGTATGCGCTGGGAATCGTTGGTCACCGCGTGCTCACCGGCCAGCTGCCCTTCGACGGCCCGCCCCACAGCATTCTCTACCAGCAGGTCTTCGAGCCGGCCCCTACGGTGCTCAACCGGCGCCCCGATACGCCGGCGGATCTGCGCCTGGCGCTCGAGCGGGCACTCGCCAAGGACTCCAGCGCCCGCTTCAAGAACATGGAAGACTTTGCCGCCGCCGTGAGCGGAGAGCGTTCCGGTCCTACTCGTACCGGTCCTACTACCGTGGTGAGCGATCCGGTACGCCGGCAGGACCCGCACTCACAGGGCAAGCGCGATAAGCCGGCTGGTAATCAGGATGCCGGCGTGCTGGTCGCACTGGCGACGGTTGCGGTCATTGCGATCGGGGCCTGGTTCGCCCTGCCCGTCTTCCATTCGATAGTAGAGCGAACTCGGGCGCATCGTTCGTCTGCTTCCGCCGCAGCCGGACCGGCTGCCCCGAAACCGCCGGCAATCTCCCGGCCGGTGCGAAGGGCTCCGGCTGCAGCGGTGTCGCCTTTGATTGAGAAGAAACGGGCCACCCCAAAGTTGAGGCCGGTGCAGTACGCTCCACTCAAGGTGGACTCCGATCCCGGGGCGATTCTGTACCTCGATGGTGTCAGGGTCGGTCTCACTCCGATCTCGAACTACCGGCTGTCGTTAGGGACCCACCGCCTGCGGCTCGAGCAGAAGGGCTATCAACCCGTGACCGAGACCCTCGTGGTCAAAGGCACCGGGCCGGTCTTGCGCCGGTACCACCTCCGCCGTCGGCAAAGCCGGTAGCCTCTTCGGGCACAGGCCTTGCTCGCTCGCTCCACTCAGATGGCCTAAAGCCGCTCCAATTCACGACCT
>JBDTTD010000245.1:0-3878 GCA_039930805.1 Gemmatimonadales bacterium
GGGCCAAGGACGACCTCCTCGGTCTCAAGGAGAACATCATCATCGGCCACCTGATTCCGGCCGGCAGCGGGATCTACCGCTACGCCGAGATCGATATCGAACCGCCGGCGGGGTACGAGCCACCGCCGCCGCGGATCGAGGAGGTGCCGGTGGCGGCGCCGCAACTCACGGCGGCCGGCATAGTGGCCGACGAGGAGTAGACCCCGCGTTGCCCCTGGATTACAGGACGCCTCCTCTGCTACAGAGGGGGCGTTCTTGTAGCCGCACCATTGCCGCCGGCCATCCGCTGAGTTTCATTGCCAGAACTCGGCCAAGACATCGGATGCGGGTCTCCCGTAGGAACAGTCTTCCGCAGCCGACTGGCTGAGGCGCTTATGGATGAGGTCGATCGGATCTTCCAGCAGTCCTGGGCCTGGCTGAACCACGGTATTGCGGGCTCGTCCTTCACCTTCGGAAAGCTGGTCCTGGTCGTGGTGCTCCTGAGCGCCCTGATCTGGGTGACCGGCTGGCTTACCCGGACGGTGACCGACAGGGTCCTGGGGCGGCGCGGGATCGACGTGGGGGTAGCCCAGGCGGTGGGCACGATCCTGCGCTATGCCGTGGTGGCGTTGGGGGCGCTGGTCATCCTCCAGAGTGCCGGCATCGACCTGAGCGCACTCACTGTGCTGGCCGGCGCCCTCGGGGTCGGCCTCGGCTTCGGGCTGCAGAACGTGGCCAGCAACTTTATCAGCGGCCTCATCATCCTCTTCGAGCGGCCGATCAAGGTGGGCGACCGGGTCGAGGTGGGACAAGTCATGGGCAACATCCGGCAGATTGCGGCCCGGGCCACGACCGTGGTGACCAACGACAACATCGCCATCATCGTTCCCAACTCCGACTTCATCACCCAGCGGGTGACCAACTGGAGCTACGGCACCCCGGTGGTGCGGCTCCGGATCCCGGTCGGGGTTTCCTACGCCTCCGATCCCGAGGCGGTTCGGCGGATCCTGGTCGAGGTAGCGGAGCGCCACGAGGGGGTGCTGGGTGAGCCCAAACCCGACGTGATGTTTGCCGAATTCGGGGAGAGCTCGCTCAACTTCGAGCTGCGGGTGTGGACCCGGGACTTCATCCAGATGCCCACGGTGCTTCGCAGCCAGCTCAACTTTGCCATCTGGCACGAGTTCAAGTCCGCCGGGATCGAGATCCCCTTTCCCCAGCGCGACCTGCACATTCGCAGCGGCACTCTGCGTCTGCAGGATCCCGCACCCGCGAGCCCGGGCCGGTAGGCTCCCACCGGACTCATCGTGTTAGCGCGGGGGCGGCCTTACAGTCGGCCGAGAATTATCGCACCGGGCTCCCCGGCGAGTGCGGGGTTGAGACTGGCGTTACACTGGTCGCAGATCCCATGAGTCAGTTGGGGGAGGTGCGGCTCGGTAAACAGCGACAGCTCCGCCACCGCCTGCTCCACTTCCAGCCATCCGTGGGGCGTGGCGACCCGTTTGCACCAGCCGCAGATGGTCACGAACTGCTCGGAGCGGGGCCGGTGGGGATCCAGCAGCGGCACCGGTGCCCGTTCCTGCCTGCGGATGGTCCGCACGTGGTAGGCCAGTTCCTGGTTGTCCGTGAGTGAGATCTCGAGCTCGAGCAGCCGGCGAAGCGCCGGCGCGTCACAGCGGAAACAGAGTCGCACCGGCGCTCCCTCGGTCCGGACCCGCTGGTGCAGCAGCCGGTAAATGTGCGTGGTCTCCATGTCGCCGATGAAGTCCCATAGGGGCCGCCCCACGATCTGGGCCGGCCGTAGGGTTTCCCCCTGGTTGGCCAGGGCGAAAGAGAGCCATTCTTCGTTGACGAAGGAGATCTCGTCGCGTCCGTTGAGATGGTAGAGCAGATCCGACATCGGTGTCCTGGATGGTGGGTACGTTAACATATGGTCCTGCTCACAGCGTAAATTGCAGGCCCGAGGTCAGCAAACGGTCGGTTTTCCGGAAGCCGGGCTCGGGCTGATGGTCGAAGCGCACCACGTAGCTGATCTTGAGCGCAAGCCGGCGGGACAGCGGGGCCACCAGCGCCGATTCGCTGGTCACCCGGTAGTCGCTCCCATCCTCCAGATTGGCGGTCGCCTCTATAAGCTGGCGGAAATACGTCTGCTCGGTGAAATGATGGGCGTACGTCGCCGCCCCGCGGGCGGACGCGAAGTCGTCCTGCAAACCCACCGTAGAGCGCTGCTGAATGAGTGACAGCCCGGCCTCGGCCTCGACCCGGTTACGGGTGCTCCGGATGAATCCCACGGCAATCCCACCGCCCTCCTCGAACCGCCGGGCGATGCCGGTGAAGCGGTCCCGGTCGTAGGCTACCAGGGCATACGCCGAGATCGCCTCGACCAGGGCATAGTCGCCCCGCACACCACCGCGCCAGAGCGCCGACGTGGTCGCTCCGCCGCTTCGGCCATATACCAGGGCGAAGGTCTGCCCCAGCGTCAGCCGCCCGCGCCACCAACGCACCTCCTCGCCGACGTTGACGGTGGTCAGCTCGGTGTTGCCGCTGGTGCTCACGATACCGAGATCGCCGGTCAGCCGGAGCGAGTCGGTGGTCTGCGCCGCCGCGGGTGCGGCGGCCAGCAGTAGTCCGCCGGCGAGCACGAGCCCGGCAGCGCGCGGGTGCCGCATGGGGCCTCCGGGGTGAGAAAAAACCCCCTTGCGGGGGCTTTCAGTAATGATGGACCGACGAAAAATTAGAGCGGCAGCGACGTCGCGGCCAGCTCGTAGGTATCCACCTTCGGCGTCCCTTCGATGATGGGTGCCAGCGTCTCGAGCACCTTGGAGTATCCGGCATTCTCGTACTTATCGGCGCTGGCCCGGTCCTTCCAGATGCTGATTCCCAGGGCCCGGTCGCCGTTGATCATGGCGAACTCGTGGGTGAAGCCCTCCTGCTTCCGGAGCGTCGGGATCACGTCGTTGTTGAGCATCCGAGTGAACTCGTCGGCCTTGCCATGCTTGACCTGGAACTGCACGTTGCGGACGATTTTCATGGGGTACATCCAATCTTCCCACCAAGAATCGAGTGTTGCCGGATACGGGCGGTGAGATGACACCGCATCCGATAGGAGCGAGCGGGCGCGAACGGTGCCGCCCTAGCTCTCGAAGAAGAATCTTGCTTCCACGCCGCCTGCCGCCATTGCGGTGACCAGCGTGTCGATCGACTGGCGGATCTGAGCCACGTCGGCGGCCCCCATGCCGCGGAGCTGATGCAGGAGCCGTCCCTGGGCCGGCTCGGGGCTCTGCTCGGCAAGGTCCCGCCCGGCCGGGGTCAGCGTAATTTCCACGTAACGCCGGTCGTTCCGGCGGCGGACCCGGCGCACCAGACGGCGGCGCTCCAGCCGGGCGACCAGCACCGACACGCTGCTCTGGTGCACCACCAGCGCCGCGGCCAGCTCGCCGGCGGTGAGCGGGCCCCGGCGGTACAGGGTCTTGAGGGCCCAGAGCTGCGGGCCGGTAAGACCGTAGGCGCGATAGACCTCGCGAGAATACTCCTCCAGCGCCTTGGTAATGCGGCGAAGACCCTGGACGATGGCGGTGACGTCCGGCCCGGCGGGATGTCCAGGCTTGGACTGCAAGGAGCTCTCCTCGGGGGACGTCATGCCGGCAAGCCGAAAGTCCATTGACATCAATTTTGATATCAAAGTATACCCATTTTCGACAGCGGTGTCAACCCGCCGCGGGATTCCGCCATTCGATCACCGCGGCGTGCCCGGCGCTTTCGGGATCATGCCGCAGATAGTCGCGCACCACCGCCAGCACGCGGAATCCCTGCCGGAGCTGGAAGGACAGCGTCGGGTCCACCAACTCGCCTTGTGCCACCCGGGCCACGTAATCCTCCGGGGAATAGACCTCGGCGTAGCG
>JBDTTD010000246.1:0-3830 GCA_039930805.1 Gemmatimonadales bacterium
GCCGGCAGACCGGTGAGATGCATACCTGCGACGATGGAGTCATTCTCGAGGTGCTCCGGGGTGGCCAGCCGGCCGCGCCGGGCGAAGCCGGCGAGGTCGTCGTCACGAATCTGCACTCCTATGCCATGCCCTTCATTCGCTACCGGCTGGCGGATGTGGCCACCCGGGGGACTGAGCAGTGTTCATGCGGCGAGCCGTTCTCCACGATCCGTGCCATCCAGGGCCGGATGACCGATTACTTCCCGCTACAGGACGGGCGGCTGGTTCATCCCCATGAGATCCTGAAGCGAATCCCGCGGATCGACGCATGGATTCAGCAGTACCATCTCCTGCAGGACCGCCCGGACCGGATCATCATGCAGGTGGTGCCGTCGGGCACGTCGGTGCCGGAGCTACAGCAGATCATTTCTCAGGCGGTGGCGCCGCTGCTCGGCCCGGACATTCAGTTTCAGGTGCGGTTAGTGGAGGCCATCCCGCCCGGTCCGAGTGGGAAGCGCCGGCACAGCTGTTCTCTGGTGGCGTCAAACTACCGGGGATTCGATCGTGAGCTTCAATGGCCGGCCTGATCGACGTGCTGCCGGCTGGGCCGACGGGCCCGGCAAGGCTCTCTCTCGCCGCTCGGGTCGAAGAGCGGCTGCTCATCCCAGCCTACGCGTCACGGTGGGCTTTCGCCTCGATTTCCGCGCACCGCACCATGTCGCTGCCGTTGCAGCTCATGGGGCAGGCCCAGCGGCGAACGGTCCATCTCGGTGCTGCCCGTATTGAGGTCCTGGGCGTCGGTCGCCCAAAGCTGATCGATCCCCTGTGCGCCCGGCTGTTCGGTGAGCTCCCGGCTCCTCGCTTGGAGGGGCGGCATCTCACCTGGAGCCCAATCGGCTTGACTGATCTCGAGGCGGATCTAGTGGTGGCCGAAGTGCACAGTTGGATGACACCGAGGTTCCGCCGCGCCGGATGGCTGATCGTGCCGAGCTCGGTTCGCTGGCATGGCGACGTCGGCAGCGTGCCGCCGCAGGAGCCGAGTAGAAGTCTGCTCGCGAACCTCGCGAAAATTCGCAAGCACGGTTTCAGCCTGGTTCAGGCCGGCGGACCGGCCGATTGGGCCGAGTTCTACGAAACCATGGTGGAACCCCAGGCGCGGGCACGGCACGGGTCCAGGGTATGGATCCCATCGCCGGACTTTCGCCGGAAGCTCGCCCGGCGTGCCACCTTGCATTTTGTTCTGGAGGACGGAGTGCGGGTAGCAGGCGCGTGCACCATTCCCCGGGGCGACATGGTCTGGTTTCCCTTGCTTGGTGTGCTTGAGGGAGATCCCGAGCTGTTGCAGCGCGGCGCCAGCGTCGCGGCGCTGGCCTTGCCGCTGGATTGGGCGCGGCAACAGAACTACCGCCGATTCGACCTTGGCCGCACCGGGCCGTTCGTGAATGACGGGCTCCAGGAATACAAGAGAAAATGGGGGTTCCTGCCGGTGCCCGATCCGCTCACCCATTTCACCGCTGTGTGGCTCGGGTCCGACACCGCTCGCCGGGTTTTCCGACACCAGCCTGTACTGGTGGAGGATGGTGTGGGCTTGCGCACCTACGCAGGCGAGACCCGGTGACGGCGTGCGCCCGCGAAGCAGCGGCGCAGCCAGTTGTCGAAATGCTCCGGGGAGCGGGTGATGTGGCCGCGGAAGAATGGGATGGCCTCTCCCAGCGCGGCTTCCATCTCCATCCCTGGTTCCTTGCCGCCGAGAAGTGTGGCTGGGAGCCCCGTCACGTGGCAATGCGCGGACCGGTCGGGCTGCAGGCCATCGTTCCGGCTTACCTCACAGGCGCGCACCATCTCAATAACCTGCACGACCGCTGGCTGGGACGGCTCAGCCGGCTCACGCCTTTCGTCGGCGTATCACTTTGGCCGGTAATCTCGGTACAGTCGCCTTTCGCACTAGTGCCAGACCCGCTAGGAGATCCCGCTGACCTGCCACCGTCCCTGCTGCACCGAGTGTTCGAGACGCTCGAGGCGAGGGCCGAAGCGGATGGAGCGAAAGCCGTGGCTTGGCCTTCGGTGGACCAGGACAATGCGGCGCTGCTGCAGGTTGCCCGGGAGCGCGGGTACGCCATCCTCTATGCCGGTGCCAGCGCCCGGATCCGGGTCCAATGGGCTTCATTCGACGACTATGTAGCCAGCAGGAGCAAGAGCGTACGCCGCACGATCAAGGCGGACCTCGAAGCCAAACGCTCGGCTGGACTTCGAACCAGCCTGGTGAGTGACTTCCGTGCCGCCGTGCCGGCCATGACCGACCTGTACTGGCAGGCGTTCCGCCGCCGCAACGGCAGGGATGCGCCGGTGCCGAAGAACTTCTTTAAAGAGCTGAGCCGCGATCCTTCGAAGGGAATTCGGGCGCAGCTCACCTGGAGCGGTGAGCGGCTGGTGGGTACCAGTGTGAACCTCAACACCCGGCAACTGCTGGAGGGCACCTTCGGCGCTTTCGCGCCGGAGCATCACGGCGGGCCGGCGTACTTCAACGATCTGTTTTACGAGCCGGTTCGGGTAGCATGCCGGGAAGGAATCGAAGCGATCGATCTGGGTGCCACCGCGCTCTACGCCAAGGCTCTCCGCGGCGCAGTGCTTTCGCGGCGGGTCATCCTGATCCGGGGCACGACCCCCGGCAGGCACCGAGTCATCCGCGCTATCGGCGAGGTCGTGGTGCGCCGTACGGAATGGAAAGAGCGCCGAGCGCTCGGTCCGCTCTGGGACCGCCACCTCTCTACCTCTCAGCAGGGCGGCCGATGATCCCAAGAGCCTTGCGAAAGTACGTCAGTGATCTGGAGGCCTTTCCCCAGGACGCGGTGCGAGCCTGGCGCTCGGCCGGAGCGGCTGGGGTCTGGCTCGAGACCCGCCGGAGGACCTTCGATCGCGCCGGAGGATATTCCCGCTATCTGGTGGTCGAAGCCGACCTCTCCACCACGCGCGATATTCCGGTGCCCGATGGCGTCGAGATTCGGCCGTTCACGGGAGACGATTGGACGCTGCTGGGTGACATGGCGGGACACCGACTTACCAAATGTTTTGCCGCGGCGGCCGGCTCGGGTCGGGTGTGCCTGGTTGCCTGGCGCGGTTCAACCGCCGTGGGGCACATCTGGTTTTCCCCGGCAATCGAGCAGCGTTATGAAAACTTCGCGCTCCCGCTTCCCTCGGAGGCCATCTATCTCTGGCAGATCCAGGTCTCGAGGTCGGAACGCCGGAAGGGAGTCGGTGCCGCGCTGGGGAGCTGCGGCCTGCGAGCGGCAAGGCAGCAGGGCAATCGGCTCGCCTGGATGATCACCCGCAGCGACAACCTGGCGGCGCAGCGCTCACTCGCTTCGGTGGCCTCGAGCCGGGTGGTGGGAACGCTCACGCGGATCAAGGTGAGATCGTGGATGCATACCCGATTTCTTCTGCTGCCCGTCCCACAGCCCCTCCCGGCGGCCTCTACTCAATGAGCATCTATCGCCTGCTGACCAAGTACGCCGAGGACTGCCGAACCTTTCCGCACGACGCCGCACTGGCCTATGGATACGAAGGCTGGCGCGGCGTGTGGAACACGCTGGCGACCCGAACGGTCGACAGGATCCTTCGCACCGGCCGCGTGGTGATCTTCGCCCAGGCGCTCGACGCCGCTCCCGACGTGGCGCCGCCCAATGGGGTACGCATTTCATTCCTGTCTGAAGGCGATTGGCCGGCGCTCTCGACCCTGGTAACCCAGCGGGTGCTGGCGCGCTTCCGGGCTCTCATTTCGGCCGGGCGGCACTGCGTGGTGGCGTGGCGAGGCTCTCAACCCATTGGGTACGGCTGGGTGGCGGAGCGGATCG
>JBDTTD010000247.1:0-3821 GCA_039930805.1 Gemmatimonadales bacterium
GGGTCACCGGAACGTAGGAGAGTGCGCCATCGAGCGCCAGTGATGGTCAGGCTCCAGTGCGAGCCGCCCGATCATGACCGTCCCCTTCGGCCCTGGGCCGGCGTCGTCATAGCGCATGACGTTCAGGATCTTCTGCATTCTATCTGCCTCCCTGAACCGTCGTCGACGCAAGCACCTCGTCCAGGTTGTCATAGCTCTCGGCCACACCGCGCTCCATGGGTGACTTGAGCACCTCATCCCGCACTTCCCGCGACGCGTAGCGCACCGTCGTCGTAGCCGTGGTCCTGCCATCCCGTTCGACGAAGGTCGTCGTGTCCAGCGCCTCGCCTTCGTACCAGGACTGGTCGAACTTCTCGGTTGCTACCAGCCGCTCCGGCCGCACGACCTCGCGATAGACCCCACCCATTCCCATTTCGACACCACTCGGCCCCCGCCACACGAAGCGATAAGAGCCCCCCACTCTCAGGTCGACCTGGCAGATGGCAAAGGTCCAGCCGCCCCGGACACCCAGCCAACGGGTGAGCAGCTCGGGCTTGGTCCAGGCGTCGAACACCAGGTCGCGCGGAACATCGAAGACCCGGGTCATGGCGATCTCGCGGTCTGAGGGCGTGGTGACCTGCAACTTCCCGGCATCCTTTCCCTGGTTCTTCATCGTTCCGTCTCCCTATCGCTTGGTGGACCTGCGTTTGTGCTGCTTCGTCTTCATCTCTTCGAGCAGGGCGTCGAAGCGCTGGTAGTTGCCCTCCCAGAACCGGCGGTAGCGCTCCAACCATTCGGTGGCTTCCGCCAGCGGCTTGGTCTCCAGGCGTCTGGGCCGGCGCTGCGCGTCCTGGCTGCGGGAGACCAGTCCGGCCCGTTCCAGCACCTTGAGGTGCTTCGAGATTGCCGGCTGGCTCATCTCGAACGGCTCCGCCAGCTCGGCGACCGAGGCCTGACCCGACGCGAGCCGGGCCAGGATCGCTCGGCGGGTCGGGTCGGCCAGCGCCGCGAACGTCGCGTTCAGAACCTCTTCGTCGGCCAGGGCAACCATACATAACCTCTATGTTGTATAACCAATGAGTAATATAGGGAGAGCGTTTCGTCAAGCCGCAGGGGGAAACTCTTGACAAGGTCATATAGTTCGATAACCATTGAACTGTGAAAAAGACTCCCGCCCCCCGGTCGAAGCTGACCGACACCCAGTTCGACCTCATCGCCAAGGCGCTGGCCGATCCTCGCCGCATGGCGCTTTTAGAGGCCATTGCAGGGGAGGAAGAGTGCGCCTGTCAGCAGCTGCGGAAGGAGTTTCCCGTGTCCAAGGCAACCATCTCATTCCATATCAAGGAGTTGGTTCGCGCTGGCCTGGTCGATGCCCGCAAGGAGGGTCAGTTCCTCCAGTGCGAAGTGCGTCGCGAGGTACTCGAGGCCTACAGCGTGGAACTGCTGCGCCGGGTAAGCGGAGAGTAGCGAAGTCCCCTTGCCGGAGGACGTGCGGCGGCGGGACTTCTTTTTTTAAATCATTGCTGGGCGTGTTGCCGTTGGTGTTCTCCAGTGGTGCCGGCGCCGAAATGCGGCACGCGATGGGCGTGGCGGTGTTCTCGGGTATGCTCGGGGTCACTTTCTTCGGACTGGTGCTGACACCGGTGTTCTACGTGGTGATACAAGGGCTGGCCGAGCGCAGGACCACTGGGGCGCGTCAGTTTGCCGTCGCGCCGGCTCATGACGAGGACTCGAACCATGCTTAAGGCAGCTTTCGTTGCATTGCTCGCGCTCGGGGGCTGTGCGGCTCCGGGCTATCGCCCACCCGAAGTTCCGGTTCCGGCTGCCTTCCGGGAGACCCGGGATACCATCCTCGAGGCGCCGGCTAAACTGACCGCGCTTCCGGACACGGTATCGTCGCAGGACGTGCACGACACCACGCTGGCCAGGCTTCTGAATGAAGCGGCCCGGGCCAACCTCGATGTCCGCGCGGCGGAGGCCCGGGTTCGTGGAGCGCGGGCAGCCCGAAGTGAAGTGGCCTTCGATCTGGTCCCGACGGTGACGTTTGGAGGCGGCTACACCCGGCAACGACTCTCGAGCGCGACGTTCCCCATCGGGGTCGGGGCGTTTCCCGACCAGAGCATCTGGGACGGTGGCTTCGACGCGTCCTGGGAGCTGGATCTGTTCGGCAGGGTCCGCCGCAACGTGCAGGCGCAGGGAGCGTTCGTAGCGGTGTCGCAGGAGGACCTGCGCAACGTCCAGGTCTCGCTCACCGCCGAGCTGGCCCGAGCGTATTTCGAGCTGCGCGGCGCGCAGGAACAGCTCACGGTGGCCCAGCAGAACGGGGAGAATCAGCGTCGCTCTCTGCAGGTGACCCAGCAGCGGCTGGACGCTGGACGGGGCACGGCGTTCGATACCGAGCGGGCGCAGGCCCAGCTCAGTTTCACGCTGGCTACGATTCCCCTGCTGGAGGCGCGGGTGCGCCAGGCCCAGTATCAGATCGGCGTGCTGGTAGGGCGGCCGCCGGCATCGGTGGCGGCGGAGCTCGACCAGGTCGCTCCGCTGCCGGCGTTTCCGGCGGCGGTGACGGTGGCCAGCCCCGACTCGGTGGTCCGCAGGAGACCGGATGTGGCGGCGGCGGAGCGCCAGGTGGCAGTCGAGCGAGCACTGGTGGGATCGGCCAAGGCCGAATACCTGCCGCGGCTGAGTCTGGGAGGAAGTGCGGGATACACCGCAGGCGAGCTCGACGCACTCGGCGACCGGGGCACTTTCCGCTATGCTGTCGGGCCCATCATCTCCTGGCCGGCGCTGAATCTGGGGCGGGTGAAGGCACGGGTGGATGTCTCCCGGGCGCGAGAGTCCGAAGCCCAGGCCCAGTACAACCAGACGGTGCTGCTCGCGCTGCAGGAGGTGGAAGCCTCACTGGTTCGCTACCGCACGTCCCGCGCCCGGGTGGAGCGGATCCAGGATGCCGCGTCGGCCAGCGCGCGCGCGGCTGAGCTGGCCCGACTTCGATTCTCCGGTGGGGTGGCCGATTTTCTTCAGGTGCTGGACGCGGAGCGCACCCAGCTCGAGGCCCAGGATCAGCTGGCGCAGAGCCGGACGGATGCGGCCACGGCATACGCCGCGTTGTACAAGGCGCTCGGCGGAAGCTGGCCCTCGGCCAAGTAGGGCTCTATTTCTCGTCCTTGAAGCGGTCCCTGGTCTCCAGGATCTGCGGGAGCGCAGCCAGGAACGCATCGACGCATTCGGTCTCCAGCTGGGTGCCTGCGCCTGCCTTGATATAGGTGACGGCCGCCTCGACGGTCGCCGGCTCCTGGTAGGGCCGCTTCGAGGTCATGGCATCGAAAACATCGGCGACCGCCACGATCCTGCTGCTCAGCGGGATCTGGTCGGACTTGAGCCCATCGGGATACCCGGTGCCGTTGATGCGCTCATGATGGGTGCGCGCGATGACGGCGGCGTACTGGAGCAGCTCGGACTTGCTGCCGCCCAGAATACGCTGGCCGATCACGGTGTGCTGCCGCATGATCTGGAGCTCCTCCGGGGTCAGCCGGCCCGGCTTGAGCAGGATGTGATCGGGTATGCCGATCTTGCCGTCGTCGTGCATCGGCGCGGCCAGAAAGAGCCGCTCCGTCTCCCATTCCGCCACGCCGCGGCGCCAGGCCATGATGCGGCAGTAGTGGGCCACGCGCATGGTGTGGGCGCTGCTCTCCCAGTCCCGGTGACCAGCTCCGGCGGTATAGGCTGGCTTGCCAGCGCGTGCTGGATCTCCTCGGCGTTGCCGCTGTCGAACGATTGCTGGAGCGGCGAGGTCGGGGCGCTCGGTGGCGGATCGGGTGCGGCGGGCCGGACGGCGTCCG
>JBDTTD010000248.1:0-3798 GCA_039930805.1 Gemmatimonadales bacterium
GCACTGGGGACACCCGAGCATCGTGTGGAGATGGCCTCACCCCGATGGAAACCGGTGATGCGCCGTTGCATTCACCACACCGCGGCGACGGAGTCCTCCGCCTGCCTGGCCAGCCGCCATCCAAGCGCTAACACTCCAACTGCCAGAATCACGAGCACCAGCTCTCCAATAAGTGGGCCCAGGTGCAGTGCGATCACCAGCATCGCTGCCGTCGCGTTGACCGCAAAGTGCAGCGCAATTGCCAGGACCAGCCACCGGCGGCCGCCTCGCATCCACATCTGGAGCACGATCAGCGCGAGCCCGACGTGCGCCGCTATCGCGCTCGCGCGTTCAACCGCCGCGAGTAGTACCCTCCAGCCGTCCACCGCCGCGGCCTGCTGGCGCACGACCTCCAGAGCCCGCCCGGAGGGCACCAGCCCGCGGGATGCCATGACCCACGCAACCAGGAGTCCGGCCAGGGGCAGGCCGGCCAGCAGGATCGCTTCCAGCCCACCGTGGCCCAGCCCGAACATCACCCCGATGCGGAGACTCCGTTCCTTCCTTAGCAGGTAGCGGTAGCCGGCCCAACGGCCGGTCTCCTCGAACAGCCCTGCGGTGAGGGAAGAGAAGAGCAGAAAGGGGATCAGCCACTCAGGGTGCGCCTGCACCGAGCGTCCCAGCGGGATCTGCCAGGGTAGCCGGAGCATCACCTGCGATACGAGAAAGACGAGCGCTCCCGCGCCGAAGGCGGCCAGCGGCGTTCCGCTCCGGCGGTGCCACCAGAGGGCTACGAGAATGGGCCCGATCAGGCAGACTGCCGCGGCTATCGCGAGGCCCGTGGCGGCGCCGGGGTCAAAGGGGACGAGAGCGGGGGAGGCGCCCTGCGTGACGGTCATGCCTCCGGCGAGAACAGGCGTTTCATCGCAGCGCCGTGCATTCCAGCTCCAGCCGGGCGCCGAGCGCGAGCCCGCTGCTGCCGAAGGCGCTCCGGGCCGGATGATGAGATCGGAAAAAGGTCACATACATCTCGTTCATTGCCGCCCACTCGGCGACATCGGCCAGTATCGCCGTGCACTTGACCACCCGGTCGAGGCTGGATCCGTGGCGGGCCAGTACGTCCGCGATGTTGTTGAGCGCCTGCCGGGTCTCGGGGCCGATCCCTCCGGGGACGAGCCGTCCGGTGCTATCGGTACCGAGCTGACCGGAGAGGTAGAGCATGTCGCCGACCCGGACGGTTTCGGAAAACGGCAGGTCCCGCGAGCCAGGCAGGGGAAAGAATTCCAGGTCGGCGCTGCGACGGTGCTCGGCGGAGCACGCCCCCAGCAGCAGGAGCAGGCCCAGGCGCGGAGATCGAGCCATGCTGCCTCCGGTGTTCATCTGCCTTCGTACCCTTCGGCTTCCCGGGCCAACCGCTCGGTCTCCTCATCCAGGATGGCGCGCACCGCCGCGATCAGCGGCTCATCGGCCGTGTGGCTGCGACCGTACTCCAGGTTGAACCGGTAGTCGAACGCGGGAGGGTTCTTGCCCTGGGTATGCTGCATGATGGTTTCCAGCTTGTCCAGCGCCTTGGCCAGTCTGGCCTCGGCTGATGTCGCCGCCTCGTACTCATCCCAGAGGCCGACGATCTCGGATTTGAGCGCCGCCGGCAACGGCACTAGCATGGTGAGAAGGTCGCGCCGCTCCTGGTCTCCCTTCCCGGTGGCGAGTCCAGCTGCCTTCCGTCTCGCTTGCTCTGGCGCAGGTACGTCGCCGCCTACGGCCTCACCGAGGTCGTGCACCAGGCAGATCTTCACCAGCTTGGCGAAATCGACGGCTGGGAATTCGGGCGCCAGCACGAGTGCCATCAGGCAGAGGCGCCAGGTGTGCTCCGCTACGCTCTCCCGTTCGCCGTCCGAGGTATAGGCGCTTCGGTGGGTGGCCTTCAGCCGTTCGGAGGCGCGTAGGAAATCGAGGACACCGTTGAGCTCGGAGGGCTGCACGGCTGGGAATCTAGCACCACGAGAACTGCGTCCACGGTGGCTACGAGCGTCTCGCCCGACCAGATCTGCACGCTCCCAAAATAGAGGTGCCGCTTCTTACGGACATGGCTTGTGAGCCGAAGGCCGGGGGTCCACCGATCTACCGGGTTGTGGAATTCGGCACCGGTGCGGACCAGCCGTGGCCGTCCACGCGCTCCCTGGGCCCAGGCCCACAGCGCCACGATCTGCCCGGCTGCCTCGATCAGCAGGCTCCCTGGAAAGATCGGATCGGTGGGGAAGTGCTGGCTCCACACCCAGTGGTCGGATTCCAGATCCATCTCACCGGAAATGGTCGCGTCCTGAATTCTGGTCACACGGGAGATCTGCCGCATCTGGGCCACGGGCAGAAATGTGGTGTCGAGGTCGATCATGCTCGTCGTCTGGGCCGCCGGTAGCGCTTCGATCATGGAACTCCTTATGAAACAGGATGTGTAGTGGGATAGATACGGCAGAAGCTGCTCGACAGATCTCCCTTCCTCGCATCCCCGGCTAGTTAGATCCAAAGGGAAGTTGGCAGCGTATACCTTGGTAGTCCAACCTCCGCGAAAATCGTCTAACTCCATAGTTAACAATCACATAAAATGTGATCGCGCTCACCGACGTCCCCCGCCGGTCGGCGCTTATTGCACCGGTTCCTGCACCTGGCCGCCGCTTTCGACTGGTGCGCTCACCGGCCGGCCATCGGTCGGCTCTTTCCGTGATCTGTGCTTTGGAGATGTCTCAATGCGGTTTTGGAAGCAATTGCGGGTGCGCGCGGTACTGGCATTTGTGGCTGGCGCGATCGGGTGCTCCCCGGCAAGCCGTGACCAGGCTGACAGCGGGGCGGCGGTAGCCCGCGGCCCGAGCACCGACACCCTATCAGGCGAGAAGGCATCTCCCGCCATGCCGAACGATCAGATGCATGCGGTGCTGGCCCAGCTCGAGGCGCTCGGCCCCAAGCCCATTCCTCAACTCTCCGCGCCTGAAGCTCGCAAGCAGCCGAGTCCAGCGGACGCGGTGAAGGCGCTGCTGAAGAAGGAGGGCAGGAGCACCGCTCCCGAACCGGTGGGCAACGTGGTCAACCGGACGATTCCAGCTCCCGGGGGTGCGATTCCAATCCGGATCTACAGTCCGAAGGGAGCGGGGCCGTTCCCGGTCGTGGTGTACTACCACGGCGGCGGCTGGGTGATCGCTGACCTCGACACCTATGACGCCTCTCCGCGCGCGCTGGCCAATCTCGCTAGCGCCGTCGTGGTCTCGGCTCATTACCGGCAGGGCCCGGAGCACAAGTTCCCGGCCGCCCATGAGGACGCCTTCGCCGCATACCGCTGGGTCCTGGCCAATGCGAAGTCCCTCAAGGGAGATCCGTCGAAGGTCGCGGTCGTGGGCGAGAGCGCGGGCGGCGGCCTGGCGGCTGCGGTGTCGATAATGGCGCGGGACAGCGGCACCCAGATGCCGGCGTATCAGGTGCTGGTCTATCCCATCGCGGGCTACGACCTCGACACGCCGTCGTATCTCGAGAACGCCAACGCCAAGCCGCTTGGGAAGCCGGCGATGCAGTGGTTCTTCGAGAAGTACCTCCGGACCCCTGACGACGGAAAGAATCCTCTGATCGACCTGGTGCACGCCGACCTTCAGGGTTTGCCGGCGACCACGGTCATAACCGCCCAGATCGATCCGCTCCGCTCGGAGGGGAAGGATCTGGCGGACCAGCTAAGGGATGCAGGTGTCGAGGTCGACTACAAGAACTATGAGGGCGTGGCCCATGAGTTCTTCGGCATGGGCGCGGTGGTGGATGAAGCCAAACAGGCGCAGCAGCAAG
>JBDTTD010000249.1:0-3735 GCA_039930805.1 Gemmatimonadales bacterium
AAAATGGCGGTGGGGATCGTGATGCTGGTGGGCGCCCTGTTCGCTGCCCTATAGTTATTGCCAGGGTTCTATGCCAAGGCAGTCATTGCGAGCGGGCGTGAGCCCGCGCGGCAATCCAGTGGGTCACGCGCGTGAAACCTCGCCTCACAACTCGTAGTACATGTCCCGCCATTCCGGGTTCACCCGCTCGATCAGTGCGACCTTGCTGAGGCGAGATCCGGCCTTGATCTGCTTCTCCCGCACGATGGCGTTGTAGGAGTCCTGGAAGACCTCGTACAGCACCAGCTCACTGCAATGGTACCTTGCCGTAAACCCGCCTTGCCCATCTCGGTGCTGCCAGACCCGCTTCCTGAGGTCGCTTGTGACTCCGGTGTAAAGCACTGTCTTGCGTGGGTTAGTCATGATGTAGACGTAGTACTGACGAGGCATCCATCACGTTATGCTTCGGGAGAGCGAGTTGAAGGCACGGATTACGAGAGCGAGGTTCAAAATCCTTCGGTAGTCATTGCGAGGGAGCGCAGCGACCGAAGCAATCCCGCGGGTCACACGCACGCGCGGGACCCACTGGATTGCCGCGCGGCCTGCGGCCGCTCGCAATGACTCACCGGATCGGCCTCGCAACCAGAATCCCTGTGGACCGCCGAATCGCGGCGACGTACTCGGGTAAGGTGGTGCGGGTGATCGCGACGACTCCGCCGGAGAGCGGTGCGTGGAGGACCCGGAGAGTCCCTTCCGTGTCTCGATAGGCAAAGGCGGCGTGGGTCACGTCCAGCCCCGGGATCTCGGTGGCAAACCCCAGCACATCGCCGGTCTCGATTCGGCTCACCACCTCGGGAATCCGCTTCGTCGGTATCACCCGGCGCGGATTTTCGTCCCGCCTCCGTTCCATCGCCCCGATCTCTCGAAACACGCTGTCATCAGCCAGTGCGGGGTAGCTCGCCCGATGCTCGGTCATGAACCGGAGCGGCCGGGCATCTTCCGCTCCGCCCAGCTCCGCGCCCATATCCTTCACCAGGCCGCGCCGCTCGCCGTCGGCGATCCACTCGCTGAAGTAGTGGAGCCGGGAGGTGTAACCGGTGCGTTCCCCGCCGCGGTAACGCATGCGCTCGATCTCCCGGCCGAACCGATCCCAGGCCGGCTTGCCTTTACCGCGGGCGAGCCGGGCGACGCCGAGGCAGGACTCCACCAGCGTGACGCAGTCGAAATGGGTGAGTGAGATGGTGAGCGGCTCGTGGGCCGGGCTACCGCCGGCGCGCAGGTAGGCATCGAGCGTGTTGGCCACATAGGGCGACCCGGCGGCCAGCTCGCCGGCCCGAATGGCGCTCCGTCCCAGCGGCCCGTCGCCCGAGCCCAGCCCTTCTTTCCGCAGTGCTGCCACCCAGGCGGCAAGACGTGCGGTGTCGGGGTTCTCCCTCCCGCAAGCCGCGACCGCCCGGGGAAGCACGAGCGCAGCGGCTGCCAAGGCGGTAGTCTTGAGCAGCTCCCGCCGGGTTATGTCTTCGCCTGGCGTCATGCGTACCTTTCTCATCTAAGGACCTAAGCTACCATGCTCCTACGGCGCCTGCCGCTGATCATCTTCATCGCCGCCTTCTCGGCCCTGTTCTTCTTTCCGGGCCTCATCGGCCTGCTCACCGATTGGTGGTGGTTCCAGGAGATCGGCTACCAGATCGTCTTCACCCGCGAGCTTACCACCCGGGTGCTGCTCTTCCTGGTGGCGGGCGGTCTCACCTTCGCCGTGCTGTACCTGAACCTCCGCACTGCGCAGCGGGGCCTGGTTCCCAACCCTATCCTGCTTCAGCTAGCCCCCTCCGCGCCCCGGCTCAACCTCACCGCGGCGATGACCCGGCTGAGTCTCCCGGTCTCGCTGGTGCTGGCCCTGCTGGCCGGCCTCGGCTTCACCTCCGGCTGGGCCCTGGCCCTCCGGCTGATCTACCGGACCCCGTTCGGCACCGTGGACCCGATCTTCTTCCGCGACATCGGCTACTACGTCTTCATCCTGCCGGCGCTCTCCGCCGTCCTCGGCTTCCTCTCCGCGCTCCTGGCCTTCTCCCTGGTGCTGGTGCTACCGCTCTACGGCCTCCGGCGCGACATCGTGTTCGGTGCGGGCGGGCGGCGGGGACGCATGGGGCTCCGGATCGAGCCGTCGGCGGGGATGCACATCGCGACCCTGCTGGCCGGGCTCTTTCTGCTCACCGCTCTCCGGCTCTGGCTGGTGGACGCTCCCAGCCTGCTTTACTCCACCACCGGCCCGCTGGTCGGGGCCAGCTACACCGACCTCCACGCCACCCTCCCCGCGCTCCGCATCTCGGCGGTGCTGGCGCTGGTGGTGGCGGTGGCCGTCATGGTCGGCGGGGTGAAGGGCACACTGCCGCGCTACGGGCTGCTGGCCATCGGCGGCTATATCGTCGTGGCCTTTGCCGGCCGCACCCTCTACCCGGCGCTGATGCAGAAGTTCGTGGTGTCGCCCACCGAGCTGACCCGGGAGGCGCCCTACCTCAAGCATCACATCCTGGCCACCCGGAAGGCGTGGGGGCTCGACAGCGTGGAAGTCCGGGAGCTGGCCGGCGAGGCCAACCTCACCCTGGCCGACATCCGGGCCAACGCGCCCACCATCGA
This sequence comes from Gemmatimonadales bacterium, assembly GCA_039930805.1. Taxonomy (GTDB): domain Bacteria; phylum Gemmatimonadota; class Gemmatimonadetes; order Gemmatimonadales; family GWC2-71-9; genus CAVVWJ01. Next base: position 2,617 of record JBDTTD010000249.1, read on the forward strand.
GAACGTGCGACTCTGGGACCGGGACCCGCTGCTCCAGACCTTCGGCCAGCTGCAGGAGATCCGCACCTACTACGACTTCGTTTCGGTGGACGACGATCGCTACTGGATCGACGGGAAGTACCGCCAGATCCTGCTGTCGCCCCGGGAGCTGAACGCCGCCTCGCTGCCGACCCGCACCTTCATCAACGAGCACCTGACCTTCACCCACGGCATGGGTGTCACCATGAGCCCGGTCAACCAGGTCACGCCCGTGGGGCTCCCGGTGCTGTTCATCAAGGACCTGCCACCGGTCTCCACCGTGTCGCTCAAGCTCACCCGGCCCCAGATCTACTACGGCGAGCTCACCGACCCGTACGTCTTCGTGCGAACCCGGCAGCGCGAGTTCGACCACCCCTCGGGTGAAGCCAACGTCTACACCACCTATCAGGGTAAGGGCGGGGTGCCGGTGGGGAACATCTTCCGCCGGGCCATGCTCGCCTTCCATTTCGGCTCCTCCAAGATCCTGTTCTCGGGCGACATCACCAACGAGAGCCGGGTGCTCTACAACCGGACCATCACCGCCCGGGCGAGAAAGGCCCTGCCGTTCCTGTTGTTCGACCGCGATCCGTACACCGTCATTGCGGCGGACGGCACCCTCAAGTGGATCCTGGACGCCTACACCGCGTCCACCCGCTATCCCTACGCCCAGGGTCTCCGGGACGGCACCAACTATCTCCGGAACAGCGTCAAGCTGGTCATCGACGCGTACGACGGCAGCCTGGCCGCCTATGTCAGCGCGCCGAACGATCCGCTGATCCGGACCTGGTCCCGCATCTTCCCCGGCATCTTCCTGCCGATGGACAGCATGCCGGCCGATCTCCGGGCCCACATCCGCTATCCGGACGATATCTACCGGATCCAGACCAACCTCTACACCACCTATCACATGGACGTGGTGGAGGACTTCTATCATCGAGAGGATCAGTGGCAGATCCCGACGGTGTCGAAGGAAGATGCGTCGGTGGCCTTCATGCGCCACATCATCATGCGGCTGCCGGACGAGAAGAAGGCCGAGTTCATCTACATGGTGCCGTTCACGCCGAGGGGGAAGGACAACCTGGCGGCGTGGATGGTGGCGCG
>JBDTTD010000250.1:0-3653 GCA_039930805.1 Gemmatimonadales bacterium
TAGGCACATCGGTCGAGCCCTGGATCGAGGCGTGGCCCCGGAGGGCCATGATCCCACCGCCCGGCCGGCCGATGTTGCCGAGCAGCAGCTGAAGCAGCGCGCAGCAGCCGATCACCTGGGGGCCGTTGGTATGCTGGGTCCAGGCGACCGCGTAGGCAAAGGATGTGGTCCGGTCGCGACCCGAGTTCTCCAGGATCGTCTCGGCCACCCTGGTGAACGTATCGCGGGGGCAACCGGTCACCTGCTCCACCATCTCAGGCGTGTAGCGGCTGAAGTGGCTCTTCACCAGCTGAAACACACAGCGCGGGTTCCGCAGGGTCCTGTCCCAGATAGGAGGGGGCCTTCGGAGCGAGCGGATCACCGACTCGAGCGGCTCGTCGGGGCGGGGCTTACGCTGCACATCACGCCGTCCCGGCGCCGCATCCCCTTGGCCACCGCGCGGCTGGCCGTATGCGTCATCGTGGCGGGCGTACTGCCAGGAATCAGTCTGGTAGGTTCCGAGGAAGCCATCGTAGGGCCATTCCGGCGCGCCCTCGTATTCCATGAGGCCGGAGAAGACGCCGTCCAGCTCCTCGGTGCCCTTGAAGTCCTCCCGAACTAGGCAGGCCGCGTTGGTGTAGTTGAGCAGGTACTCCCGGAAGAACGAGTCGGTGTTCCACCGCTCGCTGTTGATCACGTGGTTGATGAGGCCGCCGAGGAAGGCTATGTCGCTGCCGGCCCGGATCGGCGCATAGAGGTCGCACATCGCGCTGGTGCGGGTAAAGCGGGGATCGACGTGAATGAGCTTGGCGCCGTGCTCGACCTTGGCCACCATCGGCCAGCGGAAGGCCACCGGGTGGCACTCGGCCATGTTGGAGCCCTGGAACACGATGCAGTCCGACTGCTCCATATTGCGCGGGTAGGTGGTCGCCGCGCCGCGACCGAGCCGGGTCCCCAGACCGGGGACGCTAGAGGAGTGTCATATTCGAGCCTGGTTTTCGATGGCCACCACGCCGAGTCCCCGCAGCAGTTTCTGCTGCATGTGGTTCCACTCGTTGTCGAGGGTGGCGCCACCCAGGGCAAAGATCGCGGTGGTGTGGTTGACCAGGGCGCCGTTCGCGAGCCGCTCCACAAAAGTCTCGTCCCGGGTCTTCTTGACCAGCTCGGCCACACGGTCCATGGCCCAATCGAGCTCGACTTCGTCCCAGCCGGTTGCGCCGGGCTTTCGGTGCAGGACCTTGGTGGCGCGGTTGGGGTTCTTGTGCAGCTGGTAGGTGGCGGCGCCTTTGGGGCAGAGGCAACCCTCGTTGTGGGGGCTGCGCGGGTCGCCCTCGATGTTGACGATCTGGCTATCGATCGTGCGAACGATCGTGGCGCAGCCGACGGCACAATAGGGGCAGACGCTGGGCGTGGCCTTGGCGTCCTTGATGCGGAGCTGTTGGGCCCGGACGGTGGCCGGCGCTAAGCTGGCGCCGAGGCCGAGCAGGGAGCCGAAGGCCGTCCCCGAGCCAATACCGGCGGCGGAGGTGCGAACGAAGTTGCGCCGTGAGATGGGGGGGGGCATGGGCCTCCTGGAGCGCGCAGTGGCGGACTGCCCCGACGCTCACCGGGTTTCCCCTTGTCGAGGTGGACATTCCTACATCGGTTCCATGGTAGGAAAGGGCATCAATGCTGTCAAGAGGCGCGGCCGGCCACCTTAGAGTAGGGTTCCTCGAAGAATCGCGGTCGCCACCGTGAAGTAGATCACGATCCCCGTGACGTCGACCAGCGTCGCGACAAAGGGGGCCGATGCGGTGGCGGGATCGAACCTGAAGCGTTGGAGCAGGAACGGAAGCATCGAGCCGGCCAGTGAGCCGAAGGAGACCACCCCGACGAGGGCAAGTCCCACGGTGAGCGCTATCAACCGGTGGTGCTCTCCGTAGTCGTACCAGCCCATGCTCTGCCAGAGCATTATGCGTCCTGCGCCGATCACCCCGAGGATCACGCCCAGCGTCAGCCCGCTGGGCAGCTCCCGGCCCACCACCCGCCACCAGTCGCGCAGGGTGACTTGCCGAAGCGCAAGTGCCCGGATAATGAGCGAGGTGGCCTGCGCTCCGGAGTTGCCGCCCGAGCTGATGATGAGCGGAATGAACAGGGCCAGCACGACGGCCCGCTCGATCTCGTGCTCGAACCGCCCCATAGCGGTGGCGGTGAACATCTCCCCGATGAACAGCGCAGTGAGCCAGCCGGCCCGCTTCCTGATCATCGTTGCGAACCCGATACGGTTGTACGGTTCATCGAGCGCCTCCAGACCACCGAACTTCTGCACATCCTCGGTCTGCTCCGCGACCAGGACGTCGATCACGTCGTCCACCGTGACGATCCCGAGGATACGCCCTGCCTGGTCCACGACTGGGAGCGCCAGCAGGTCGTACCTCGAGATGAGTCGAGCCACGTCCTCCCGATCGGTGCCAGGGTCCACTGTGACGAGTTGGCGCAGGCCCCCGATTTCGGTCACCACCTTGCCGCGATCGCTCAGTACCAGCTCCTGAAGCGAGACCACGTGCCTGAGCCGGCCGTCTGTGGGGTCTACGACATAGATCGCGTAAACCGTCTCCTTGGCCCCACCCACTCGCTGAATTAACCGCAGGGTCTCTTCCACCGTCCAGGCCGGCGGCACACTCAGGAACTCGGTGGTCATGAAGCCGCCCGCCTTCTCGGGCGGGTAGCGCAGAAGAAGTTTAAGGGCCTCTTGCGCCTGTCTATGCAGTGCTGGCAGCAGCCGCGCACGCTCGGCTTCGGGGAGGCCGCGGAAGAGCCTCGCCTGCTGGTCGGCCGACATGGCATCGAGGAGCGCCCCCGCTATCATGTGATCCAACGACCGGATGATTGCTGCCCGGTCTTCAAGGTCGGGATCATCGAGCACCTGTACGGCGAGGTCGAACGGGAGGGCCGCGATCACACGGCCGGCGGCCGCGGGTGTGAGGTCCCGCAGGGCCTCGACGACGTCGGCCGCCTGCATGCGGGCGACGAGTTCAGCGAATTCGGCGGGGTGGCCGGATGACAGATCCAGGAGTTTGGGGCTGGCGGTCATGAGTACTCTCGGGGCAGGTTACGTGCTTGGCCGATCCGACACAAAACGGGAGTCTCAACACGCTGCTATGACGACGTCCTCAGCTGCTATCCTGCTGTTTCTGGTGATGGACCCTCTCGGGAATATCCCCCTCTTTGTATCCGCGCTGCAGTCGGTCCCCCCCGAGCGGCAGAACCGGGTCGTAGCCCGGGAGTTGGCTATCGCGTATGGCATCCTCGTTCTATTCCTGTTTACCGGGCAGTACCTGCTTCGCCTCCTGCAGATATCGGAGCCCGCCCTGACGATTGCCGGGGGGCTGGTCTTATTCCTGATCGCGCTGCGAATGGTGTTCCCCTCATCGGATCGCACTCTCGATCTCGAGGGGGAGCCCTTCATCGTGCCCCTGGCCATCCCCTATGTGGCTGGGCCGTCGGCGCTGGCTACCGTCCTCCTCATGATGAGTCGTGATCCTGGACGGTGGCCGGAGTGGCTGGCGGCGCTGACAGCGGCTTGGGTCGCCTGTGCGGTGATTTTAATCCTGGGGAGCAGGTTGCGCCGTTTCCTGGGCCAGAGGGGCCTGATCGCCCTGGAGCGGTTGATGGGCATGGTGCTGGTGACCCTG
>JBDTTD010000251.1:0-3631 GCA_039930805.1 Gemmatimonadales bacterium
TTGCCGGCCCCATTCTCTTCCTCTGCAGTGCTCTCGCCCGCCACGTGACGGGAGAGGTGCTCAACGTCAACGGGGGGAGTGTGCTGTGCGGGTAGTCAGCGGGACAGCGGGACAGCGGGTCGACCAGGTTGAGTCCCTCGGGGTTATCTGCGCGGATCGCCTTGGTTCCTATGGTCGTTGGTGACACGGGGGACCTGCTCGACCTGGCTCGCCCGAAACACGACGGAGTGGTGATCGCTGCCTTCGGCAGCGGTAACGTGCCGCCGGGGGCGGTTCCCGCTATAGGTCGCTGGATCGAGGATGGTAAGCCAGTGGTCCTGGGTACCCGCTGCCCCACCGGGGTAGTGTCTCCGCTGTATGCTTTCGATGGTGGCGGGGCGCGCCTGGTGGCCATGGGCGCAATTCCGGCCGGCCCCCGCGCACTCTCCCAGTCCCGAATGGAGCTGATGATCGCACTCTCGGCCGGCGCGGCATACGGTAGCTGAAGTGAAGTTCCCACCCGTCGACATTCCCGAGCCGGTCCTCGAGATCGCCCGGAAGCTCGAGGCCGCCGGCTTTGAAGCCTGGTGCGTCGGCGGCAACCTGCGCGATGCCTTCCTCCAGCATCCCCAATCGGACTACGACATCGCTACCTCTGCCACGCCGGAAGAGGTGCAGAAGCTCTTCCCTCGGACGGTGGAAGTGGGGATCAAGTACGGCACGGTTGGGGTGCTCGACCGGGCTCGCCGGCTGCACGAGGTCACCACATTTCGGCGCGACGTCGCGACCGACGGCCGCCACGCCGTGGTGGCCTACGGGGTCACGCTCGAGGAGGATCTCGCCCGGCGAGACTTCACCATCAACGCACTGGCCTATCACCCGCTCCGTCACGAGTGGAGGGATCCATTCGACGGCGCCGGAGACCTGGCCAATCGGCTGGTGCGGGCGGTGGGAGATCCGGCCCAGCGGTTCCAGGAGGATTACCTCCGGATTCTCCGCGCCTTGCGCTTCGCCGCCCGGTTCGAGTTCACCATCGACCCGTCGACCTGGGAGGCGGCCAAGGCCGCGGCGTCGGGCCTGAGCGGGCTCTCGGCGGAGCGGGTGCGCGACGAATGGTTCAAGGGCCTCCGTACCGCTCGATCGATAACCCAGCTTCTGATGCTGTGGGTGCGAGTCGGCGCGGCGCGGTTGTGGATTCCCGAGCTGGAGGTCACCAGCCCGTCCCAAATGGCGTATCCCGATCCTCCACTGGGCGACCGGGACCCCGTCCTGCTCACTGCGTTGGTCTGCCCCAGTCCCGCGGTGGTGCTTCGCCGGCTCAAGGCGTCAAATGCGGAGATCGCCAGGGCTTCGGGGCTGGAGCAAGGCCCGGAGGAGCCTGGTTCGGTGGCCCCGGCAGCGGTGCGGCGCTGGCTGGCGACCGTGGGTCCCGCAGCCGCCGGCCTGTCGGCCCTCTGGGCCCTCCGTCATGGTGGGCCGGCCCCGTGGAGTGAAGTAATGGCGGAGATACGCCGCAGGGCAGACCCGTTGACCCGATCGGACCTGGCCATTCACGGCGGCGATCTTCAGGAGATGGGTATCCAGGGTCTTCGGATCGGGGAGACGCTCGCCGTGCTGCTCGACCGGGTTCTCGACGATCCGGCCCGGAACACGCGCGAGTCGCTGCTCGCCATCGCTCGGAGTATCCAGTGAGCCCAGTCGGCTTCGCCGTAGCAGCGGCACTGGGAAATGTGCTCGGTGCGCTGGCCGTCGTTCGTCATCTGCGGCAGGGGCTCAGGCTCATCGATGCCTGCCTGGCATTCGGCGCCGGCTTCATGCTCGCCGTCACGGTACTCGGCGTGTTGCCCGAAGTACTCCGGGACGCACCAGGTGCGGCGCTCTATGTACTGGTGGGCTATTTCGCGGTTCACCTCGCTCAGCACGTCTTCACTCCCCACTTCCACTTCGGCGAGGAGACTCACCGCCTGAGCCCGGCGGCCGGCAACTCGGCGCTGCTCGGGTTGACCCTCCATACCTTCTTCGATGGGGTGGCAATCGCGAGTGGATTTCTGGTGTCGGGCCAGCTCGGCGTCCTGCTGTTTCTGGCGGTGCTGCTGCACAAGCTGCCCGAAGGGGTGACCATCGCGAGCGTCATGGTGGCCGGGGGCCAGACTCGTGGGCGGGCCATCGGCGCGGCCGCCATACTCGGCGGAGCAACCGTGCTCGGCGTCCTGCTGACGGAGCAGATCGGACCGCTTGCCCGTCACGGATTGGCGCTGTCCGGAGGGGTGACGCTCTACGTCGCCGCCTCCAATCTGGTGCCGGAGTTCCAGGCCAAGCGGGGCTGGCTTTCGGGCCTGGCGTTCGTCGGTGGCGCCGTCGGATTCTTCCTCACGGAGCTCCTGCTGGAAGGGTGGCTGAAGTAGGATGCCTAAGAAACGGCCGTCCCGCCAAAGCACGCTCTTCACCGCGAGCCGCGAGACTCGACCACTGGCGGCCCGGATGAGGCCGGCGACGCTGGACGAGTTCGTGGGGCAGGACCACTTGCTGGGTCCCGGGAAGCCGCTGCGTGACGCCATCGAGCGCGGCGCACCCGGCTCCATGATCTTCTGGGGCCCACCGGGAAGCGGCAAGACCACCCTGGCCCACCTCGTTGCCACCTCTACCGCCCGGGTCTTCGTGCCGTTCAGCGCGGTTACCGAGGGCGTGCCGCGCATCAGGGAGATCGTCACCGAAGCCCGCGGACGGATCGAGTCCGGCGGGGAACAGACCATCCTGTTCGTGGACGAGATCCATCGCTTCAACAAGGCCCAGCAGGACAGCCTGCTGCCGCCCGCGGAAGACGGCACCATCACCCTGATCGGCGCTACCACCGAGAATCCCAGCTTCGAAGTGATCGGCGCGCTGCTCTCGCGGACGCGGGTGTTCGTCCTCCAGCCGCTCAGTGCCGAGGCCATCGAGCTCCTGCTGCAGCGCGCCCTGGCCGACACCGAGCGGGGCCTGGGCGGATTACGGCTGACGGTGGAACCCGCCGCGCTGACCCTCATGGCGGTCGAAGCCGACGGCGATGCCCGCCGGGCCCTGACGGTCCTCGAGGCCGCGGCCCTGCACGTCGGTGAGGGAGGGACGGTCACAGTCGAGAACGCCCGCGAGGCGATGCAGAAACGATTTGCCCGCTATGACAAGGCCGGTGAGGAGCACTTCAATCTGCTCTCCGCTTATCACAAGTCGCTCCGGGGAAGCGACCCGCAGGGGGCGCTCTACTGGATGGCGCGGATGCTCGATGGCGGCGAGGACCCGATGACGCTCTTCCGCCGGGCCATCGCAATGGCGGCGGAGGACATTGGCCTGGCCGACCCCAATGCGCTCCTCATGGCAGTAGCCGCGCGGGACGCGTTTCACATGCTGGGCCCTCCCGAAGGGTATCTCCCGCTCGCCGAGATGACCCTCTATCTGGCGACGGCACCCAAGTCGAACAGCGCGAAGGTGGCTCTAGGCGCCGCCATGGAGGCCGCGCGCGAGACGCCGGCCGCCCCGGTGCCAATGCACATTCGAAACGCGCCGACACCGCTGATGAAGGAGCTGGGCTACCACCAGGGCTATCGTTACGCGCACGACTCACCGGATGCCTATCTCCCCCAGGAATACCTGCCCGATGCGCTCCGGGGCCAGA
>JBDTTD010000252.1:0-3598 GCA_039930805.1 Gemmatimonadales bacterium
CTGGTGGGCCTCGTCGCCCTGCTGTTCGTGGGCCGTTGGACTTCCGTTCTCCTGGCCGACCGCTGGTGGGGCGCGGAGCTGTCGCCGGCGGCGGGCGAGTTCCTCACCGATTGGCATGTCCTCCGCCTGACGCTCGAGCTCGCCGGCTGCCTGATCGCCGCCGCCTGGTTCATCGGCCACCTGCTCCTGGTCTATCGGGCGGTCGGCACCGTTCAGATCCGCCGCAACGTAGCCAATCTCGAGTTTCGCGAGGCGCTCACCCCCCGCACCCTCCTCACGACCGCGATCGCTTCCGGGGCGCTGTTTGGCCTCCTGGTCGGTGTCGGTGCATCGGGCTGGTGGCGTGAGGTCACCCTCGCCTGGCATGGGGTCAGCTACCGAGTCAGTGAGCCGCTCCTGGGCCGCGACCTGGGTTTCTACGTGGCCCAGCTCCCGGTCTGGCAGGCCGCCCACGGTTTCCTGCTCCTGCTCATTCTCCTCGCGCTCACCGGTGTAACCGCCCTGTACCTGCTGGTGGGCGCCATTCGCTGGATCGAGCGGCAGCCCGCGATCAACGATCATGCGCGGGCCCACATCGGCTGGCTGCTGGCGGCGCTGGCTCTCGCGCTGGCGTGGGGATACCTCCTGGAGCCCTACGAAGTAGTCGCGGGATCGGTGGACCTGCTGGACGAGCCGGGCTGGCGGACCGGGCAGGTGGTCTCGCCCGTCCTTGCGGGCGTGGCCCTCGCCGCCGCCGCGGTGTCGGCCCTGTGGGCCACCCGCCCGCGGCATACCCTCGCGCTCGCCGGCTGGATCATGCTCGGCTGTGCCTCGGTGGTGGGGCACTGGCTGCTGCCCTCGATGCTTGGGGGGTCGGCCGCCCGAATGGTGGAGCCCCGGACCATGGAGCAGCTGGAGCGCATGGCGTACGGGCTCGAAGGCCTGCGCGACAGCCCATTGGAGCAGATGGGCCAGCCGGTGCCGCCGGCAGTACCCTCGCTCTGGAACCCGGAGGTGGTGGCCCGGGCGCTCCCGGCCGACTCCACCCGGCTCCTCTCTATCGATCCGGCGCTCTTGATCCGGCAGGGCAAGCCCCGTCCGGTCTGGCTGGTGGTTCGTTCCAACCCCGCTGGTCGTGTCGCCCTCGCCGCCGTCTCGGACAACCTGGTAAGTCGATCCGGGGAGCCATTCTTCTATCGCCTGAGTGACACGCTCTCGCATATCAATCCTGTCTCGCTGCTCGAGCTCCCTGCCGACCTGTTGCAGCCCGATGGTTCCCAGTACCGGTTGCGCCAGGGCGATGCGCGGGGCGTACCGGTGGGTTCCTGGTTCCGCCGGCTGGTGCTGGCCTGGGCGCTTCAAGCCGGTGAGCTCCTCGGCACCGTTCCCTCGGGAAGCCGAATCGACTGGCACCTTTCCCCCGAGGAGCGGTTGGTGCGGCTGGCGCCCTTTGCCGATTGGAGCCCACCGACGGCGCGGGTCATCAACGGTCAGCTGATCTGGCTGCTCGACGGCTATCTGGCCTCGAGCACCTTTCCGTTGACGGGCCGGGTGACCTGGCGCGACGGGCGGGTGGGCTCGGTCAGGGCCGCGTTCCTCGGTACGGTGAATGCCGAGACCGGTGCCACCCGGGTATTTCTCCAGCCCGGAGCCGACGCGCTGGCGGAGACCTGGGCGGGACTGTCCCACGGCGTGGTTGAGCCCGCATCCTCCATCCCTGAGGTCGTGCTTCGCGCCGCACCCTATCCCGCAGAGTTGTTTCGGATCCAGGCGCAGGAGTTGGAGCACCCGCCGTGGAATGCCGGCAGTCTCGAACGGCCAGGTGGGCGTGCGGCCGCGGAGCCCGTGGCCCCACAGGTCGGCTGGGGAGCGGACACGTCTGGGCCGCAGCTGGTCTCTACTTTCGAAGCACCGGGTGAGCGCCGCCTCGGCGCGGTCCTGGTGGGATCCCGGGACGACGGCCGTACCCATCTTCAGCTGGTGCGGCTCGACTCGACCACGACGCTTCCGATCAAGGGCGTGTTGACCAACCGCTGGGGCAACTTCCCATCCTACGACGCCCTGAGCGACTCCATCGCGGAAGACGGGGGGAAGCTGGAGCCGGGGCCGGTTCTACTCGACGTCGGGCCCAGCGGACCGGTGGCCTATCAGGGCTACTACGCTTTGCGTCCGCCGGGAGGAATGGCGCTGGTCTGGGTCAGCGTAGCGGCGCGGGATCGACTCGGTGCCGGTCGAACCCTCCAGCAGGCATGGAGCAATCTGCTCGGAACCACCGTTCCCGCCCCACCGGGAACCGCGCAGTCCGGACGCCTGGAAGAAGCCAAGCGATGGCTGGAGCTGGCGGATTCGGCGCTCAGAATCGGGGATTGGTCGGAGTTCGGCAGGGCATGGAGCACGCTGCGCAGCGTGCTCGGTCTACCTCTCGATTCGACGAGGTTTTAAGCTTGCTCGCGTCCGAGGCTGTGAGTACCGTTCGCACCGCGGTGCTGGCGCTCGGGGGGAACGCGCTGGCGCGGTCGGATGAGCCGGCCACCGTAGCGAACCAGTTCCGGCACGCGCGAGAGAGTGTCGCGCCGATCGTGGAGCTGGCCAGGCAGGGATGGCGGATCGTCATCGTGCACGGCAACGGTCCGCAAGTCGGCGATGAGCTGCTACGTAATGAAGCGGCTCGGAAGGTGGCGGAGCCGCTGCCGCTGGGGGTCCTGGTCGCCGAGACGGCGGGCTGGATCGGCTACATGATCCAGCAATCCCTCCAGAACGCCCTCGCCACGGCCCGGGTGCAGCGCGAAGTCGTCACCGTCATCACCCAGACGCTGGTCGACCGCTACGATCCGGCGCTGAGTCGACCAACCAAACCGATCGGCCATGCGCTGTCCGACAAGGAAGCCGCCCGCATTCGCGAGGCCGGGCGAGCGGTGGATAGGGATGGCGCCGGTGCCTGGCGCCGGATGGCCACCAGCCCGATCCCGCTCGGCGTCGTTGAGTTCCCGGTGATCAAGCGGCTGCTGGACCAGGGCACGGTGGTGATCGCCGCCGGCGGCGGTGGACCACCGGTGTATCTGGATCCGCTCCTCGGGCTCGAGGGACTCGACGCGGTTGTGGACAAGGATCGCGTTTCGGCCATTCTTGCCAGCCAGCTCGAGGCCGAGGTGCTGATGATCCTGACCAATGTGGAGGCAGTGTTCGAGGGGTGGGGGACGCCGCAGGCGCGCCCTATCCGCCGGATGACCGTGGAACAGGCCGAACAGATGATCGCGAGGGGCTCGCTCGATGCCGGCGGCATGAAGCCCAAGATCGAAGCCGCCGCCGGATTCGTGAGCCGGGGCGGCACGCGGGCCATCATCGCCCGGCTCTCCGATGGACCAGCCGCGCTCCGCGGCGAAACCGGAACTACCATCATGAGGCGGCCGTGAACCTGCACGAGTACCAGGCCCGCGCCCTGCTCAAGGCCGCCGGCATCGCGATGCCGGACGGCGACGTCGCCTCGACCCCGACCGAGGCGGAATCGATCGCCCGCCGGCTGGGGGGCCCGGTCGTGATCAAGGCGCAGGTGCACTCGGGCGGGCGCGGAAAGGCCGGCGGTGTGAAGCTGGCGAAGAACCCCGGCGAGGCGCTCGAT
>JBDTTD010000253.1:0-3581 GCA_039930805.1 Gemmatimonadales bacterium
ACTTGGTATTCCAGAACACCACGCGGTGCCACTCCGTCTTCTCCTGCTTCTCGCCCGCCTTGTCCTTCCATTGCCGGCTGGTGGCGATGGACAGCGTGGCAACCCGGGACCCGTTCGTGGTGCTGCGTACTTCCGGGTCCGCGCCGAGGTTCCCGACCAAGATGGCTTTGTTCATACTTCGACTCACATGTACCTCCCGAGTTCAGCGTTGCTCCCACGCGGGTGAACCCCCGCATGATATGGTGAGCGGAGGCCCGCCCCAAATCAAAAGCTGTATCCGATTGACCTAATCTACGCACGCGGCTCCAGCGCGAGCCAGAGCACCAGGGCATCCTCCTTGGGATTGCGGTAATACGCGGCCCGCTGCCCCACCGCTCTGAACCCGGAGCTCACGTAGAGTGCTTGCGCGGAGCGGTTCGACTCTCTCACCTCCAGGAAAACCTCATCGACCCGTCGTTTTCGGAGGTAGGTGAGCCCCGCCTGCAGAAGTGCGCGAGCCACCCCCCGCCGGCGGAAGTCTGGCGAGACGGCCAGATTCAGGACCTCCCCGGTGCCCGCCACCTCCCGGGCAATCAGGTAGCCGGCGATCCCCCGTCCATTGTGGGCAACCAGCCCGAACGACCAGGGAGAGTCCAGCGCCTCGCGGAAGCTGGTCTCGCTCCACGGATCGCTGAAGCAACGCCGCTCGATGTCGACGAGCGGTGCCGCATCAGCCGGGACTGCCGACCGAATCCGGTAAGGGGCGTCCATGGACCATCTCCCAACGCGCCTGTGCTTCCGCCGGTCTGCCGTATACCGGCTCCCATCCCGCCACCGCCTCTATCCGACGAGCACCGCCAGAGCGCCCGACCAGGCCGAGTAATCGGCCGGCGTGGGGCGAGCCATCCGGAGGACCGATGACCGGCCGACCGCTCCACGCCTCCAGCACCGCGATGATGTCACCCGGCGCCTCCCCAACCACGATCCCGGGAACGAGCCCGCCCCGTACGAGCTCATCAGGATGCCGCACCGACGGAGCCAGCTCGGTGTGAACCCGGTCCGGCAGAAACCGGTAGGCCGCAGCGTACACCTCGCCGCGAAGCGCGCCAGAGATCGCGAGCACCACGGCGTCCTCTCGGGCAACGCCGGCGGCCCGCACCAGCAGCGAGGGCGCTACCCAGAGCGGGATGTCGCGGGCATGCACGAGGGCCTTGGCGACTGAAGCACCCACTCGAAGCCCGGTGAAGCTCCCCGGGCCATCGCTCAGGACGATGCCGGTCACGTCATCCAGTGACGCGCCTGCCCTCCGAAGCAGGGTCTGGATCATCGGCAGCAGTGCCGCGGCGTGCCGCCGGGCCCCGGCGACGTTCTCCTCCAGGGGGTCGGCTCCCGGCAGGCCGAGTGCGACAGAGACGGAGTCGGTGGCGGTTTCAATGGCCAGCAGCATCAGAGCGATTCCAATCCGCGTCGGGCTGGATCCGGCATATGCACCAGCCTGAAACGCCGAGTCGGGGTGGGAATCCACGCCGCAGCGCGCTCGGGCCACTCGACCAATATGGCGTCTCCCTCGGCGACGAGTCCCTCCCAGTCCAGGTCCGCCGCTTCGTCGGGAGATCGCAGTCGGTAGCAATCGAGATGGAACACCGGCCCCCGAGCCCCCTGATAGCGGTGCACCAGTGCGTAGGTCGGGCTGGTTGCCGGTCCGGTGACGCCGAGACCGCGAGCCACGGCCTTGATCAGCGTCGTCTTCCCCACCCCGAGATCGCCTTCGAAGGTGACCAGCTCTCCCGGCCGTAGCGCCCGGCCCAGAGCCTCTCCCTGCGCGTCGAGCTCGTCCAGCGTCAGTGAGCGGGTCACGCCTGCCGGCGGACCTTGCCGCTGGGCCCTCGGCGCACATCCGGCGCGGTCATGGCTTTGAGCTCGTTCAACTGATCACGCAGCAGCGCGGCCACCTCGAACTCCAGATTGGCGGCGGCCTCCCGCATCTGCTTCTCAATAGAGATGACCATTGCGGCACGCTTGGCCGGATCCTTCAGATCCAGCCGATCCTGCAACGGCGCCATGGGCTCGACCCGCTCGGTCCGGGCATCCGCCACGTGAGTGGAGAGCCGGACTTGCTCCATCGACTTCACGATGGAGGTTGGCGTGATGCCGTGCTCTTCGTTGTAAGCCTTCTGAATGGCGCGGCGCCGGTCCATTTCGTCGAGCGCTCGCTGCATCGAGCCGGTGATCCGATCGGCGTAGAGGATGGCCCTGCCGTTGATATGGCGGGCAGCCCGGCCGATGGTCTGCACCAGGGAACGGTCGGAGCGCAGAAAACCCTCCTGGTCGGCATCGAGAATGGCCACCAGGGATACCTCCGGGAGGTCCAGGCCCTCACGCAGGAGGTTGATGCCGACCAGGACGTCGAAGTCGCCCAGCCGGAGGCCCCGCAGGATCTCCATCCGCTCGATGGCGTCGATATCCGAATGCAGATACCGCACCCGCACACCAGCCTGCTGCAGGTAGTCGGTCAGGTCCTCCGACATCCGCTTGGTCAGGGTGGTGACCAGGACGCGCTCGCCGAGCGCCTCGCGCAGCCGGATCTCGGCCAGCAGGTCGTCCACCTGGCCTCGTACCGGTCGGACATCCACCACGGGGTCGATCAGGCCGGTAGGCCGGATGATCTGCTCGACGACCACGCCCTCCGAGAGCCGGAGCTCGAGATCTCCCGGGGTGGCGGACAGGTTGACCATCTGGGGCGACAGCGCCATGAACTCGTCGAACTGGAGCGGCCGATTGTCCAGCGCCGAGGGCAACCGGAAGCCGTAATCCACCAGGGTAAGCTTGCGGGCCCGGTCGCCATTGAACATGCCGCCGATCTGGGGCAGGCTCACGTGCGACTCGTCCACCACGACCAGGAAGTCGGGCGGGAAGTAGTCGATGAGACAGGCGGGACGCTCGCCCGGGAGACGGTTGCTCAGATGCCGGGAGTAGTTCTCGATGCCGGCGCAGGTTCCGACCTCCAGCAGCATCTCGATGTCGAACGAGGTGCGGGATTCGAGCCGCTGCGCCTCGAGCAGCTTGCCCGCGCCTTTCAGCTCCGCCAGGCGCACGGCCAGCTCCTCGCGGATCGCTTTTACGGCGCGCTCGACGGTGGGACGCTGGGTGACGAAGTGCTTGGCCGGGTAGATGGCGCACTGGCCCAGCTGGGCGATGGTGTCTCCCGTCAGCGGATTGATCTTGCTGATCCGCTCGACCTCGTCACCCCAGAGCTCGATCCGAATGGCCTGCTCGGCGTAGGCCGGAAAGATCTCGATGGAGTCGCCCCGAACCCGAAAGGTGCCCTGGTCGAACGCGACATCGTTCCGCGAGTAGTGAATCCGCACCAGGTCCGTGAGAATCTCGTCCCGCCCGCGCTGCTCTCCCTGGCGCACCGTGACCATCAGCTTGCGGTACTCGACCGGGTCTCCCAGGCCGTAGATGGCGCTGACGGTGGCGACGATAACCACATCCTCCCGCTCCATCAGACTCGACGTGGCTCTGAGCCGGAGGCTCTCGATGTCCTGATTGATCGAGGCGTCCTTCTCGATGTACACGTCGGTCGAGGGGACGTACGCCTC
>JBDTTD010000254.1:0-3535 GCA_039930805.1 Gemmatimonadales bacterium
CCACGTTGGGCACCGGGTCTCCGGGCTCGAGCGGTTCGATGTGAAATGACGGGCGAATCGGTTTGTCATCGGGACCGAGCGCCACATCCGACAGGAGCAGCCGACCGGAGCCTGAACCGCCTTTGACGCGCGCGTCGTTGACGGTCCCATCAACCGTGAAGGCGAGCCTCTGGGTGAGCCGCACCTCGGCGTCGACGTTTATTCCCTGCCTCACACTCTTGCCGGTTGGCAATACCTCCCGGGTAATCGGATCCTGGATCCGCTCATGCGACACATCCAGGCGAAAGTATGCCACCTGCGCCGTGAGCGAGGTGCCGTCATATCGAGCGCCTACTTCCTTGCTCCAGCCGCGGACCGGCGGCAGCGAGGGATCGGCGATGACGCCGGGTGCGCCGCGGAATCCCTGGCTGAATGAGGTGAGGAGCGCCCACCCCCCACCAACGAGATATCGGGCGCCGATCTTCGGGCTGAGGATCAGGTCACTCCCGCTCCTCCAGGGTGTGCCGGCCACACGGTCGAGACTGCGGTAATGAATCCCGTCGCCACGGGCACCCAGATCGAGTGCCACGTGCGAGCCCAGGAGCGTGCGCCAGCGGACGAACGCGCCGCCACCGAGGTATCTCGCGTCATATCCCTTGGTGGTGCCGACTCGATTCCTCTGCTGGGTCCCGTAGAGGTCATAGCGGTCGAAGTCAGCCCGGCCATCCAGGCCGGCGCTGAAATCCCCTCCACCGATCGGCCGGCTCACCTGGAAGCGGCCGCCCAGGGCCGTACGGCGGTCCTCCTCATCACTCTGGTTGAGGAGCCCGTCCTCTGGGATCGTGAGAAACACGCCGGAATGAACCCGCTGCACCCATGCGGTCGCCTCGACGCCGGTCTCACCAGCCACTGTAGTAAATCGACCGTGGGCAATACCACGATACCCGGATCCTCCATCAGTCGGATCCATGGCCGCCTTGAGCGCGCCCGAGTTGTACCGGTCTACCGAGACGAATCCGGGAGAGTCCCAATTAGATCCGTACAGCGCCAATCCACCTTCCAGGCGCCCGGACCCAACCCGGCGCCAGCCGCGCAGAAGGCCGTTGCCCAGCCAATAGGACGAGTTGTCCCGCCAGCCTTGCTGCCGCCGACCTTCACTCGCGGCGAGAAAACCCCCGCTGTAGCCGCGCTGTCCCGCCCGGAGCCATCCACCGGCATCGCCATAGCTGGACCCGGACACACTGCCGGACGCACCGGTCGCATCAGCGGCCGTAAACACTTCAACCACACCAGCCAGGGAAAAATCACCGTACAGCGGACTGGCGGGACCGGTGATCACGCGAAGCGAGCTTACCCCTGCGGGAGAGAGAATGCTCCAGTCGGAGTAGCCCTCCACATGTCCATGGACCGGCAGGTTGATCGGAACGCCATCAACCACGAGGAGGAGATCGGAGGAGTGATCCGATGAGAACCCACGGATCACTACATCTGAGGCGAAGCCCGGCCCCTGGCCCTGTTCGTGGACCTCCACCCCGCTGGTACGGCGGAGCAGGTCGTAGGCGTCAGTGGCGAAGGTCCGCCGCAGCTTTGCCGGTGAAACCTCGATGGTCGTCACCGGCGGGGCCGCAGCTTTGGGTCGCTCGGCGGTTACGGTGATGGCTTCCAGCTCCCGAACCTGCTTGACAACCGGTGCGGTTGAGGAATCCGGGGTCTGCGCGCTCGCGCCCGAGCCCAAGGGCCAGAACGCCAGCGGAATCAGAAGGCCAAGAGCGGTACAAAGCACGCGTCGTACCATGAAAGGCATCATGCGTGTGTCCTGTGGGTTTTCGGTGCAGGTAACGAGAGCGCTCCGGACGCGAGGCCCGGATCCGCACGGTCACTGTATCCGACTACTCAGGACAGGGGTGGAGCTGTTGCCGGCGGAAGGAGATCGGAGGGAGTACCGGCAGGGACGAAGCTGGCCCCGGGCGGTGGCAGAACCTGACGAGCAGATTGAATAACGGCAACGACGACGGTGATCGATCGGGCGGGAGACGCCGTGGCAGCCGTATTACAGGAGCCGATACACTGACAGTTCTGGGAGTGACCCGCGTCCGCCGGCGACTGGCCGTGGTGCTGATGATCGGCAACCGCCGCCGCCTTGACCGGGCACGAGTGCAGCCATTGCATCGCGCTCCCGCCGACCCCCGGGGCGAGGAGCAACAATGCGAGCGCCATCGCCCGGCTGGGTCGAATAATCGCCATCATGGGTATGAACATAAAGCCAGCGACACCGGCGGGAAAGGACGCGGACCCGTCTCGCCGCGCCTTACCGGTCTGTCTTCCTGCCCAGAGCAACCCGGGCCAGCCGTTCCCGGATCGGGGGATAGAACTGGGTAAAGACGTTGTCGTGGGCAGCCTCTTTTGCATGGCAGGAGTAGCAGGACGCCGACCGGGGGAGTTTCGTTCCGGGCGAGGTGGAGTCGGCAAAGTTGAAGAACGCTTAGCCGGTGCTGTCGATGCCCGCCTGCTTGAGGTGCACCTCAAAACCTGGCGCCCGATCTCCTTCGTAAAAGCCGGCGCGCGCGGGGGAAGCCTTCTGCGATGCCTCGTAGAACGCCAGCACGAACATGGAGCCATCGGGAAAGACGCCGTTTCGGATGAACTCCCGATATGCCCAGGGCTGCAGATAGACGTTGTGGAACAAGCCAGGTGCCGCACCCTGAGCCGGAGCTGCTCCGGGAGTGTTGTAGGAGAGCCCGGTAGACGAGCCGACCATGACCCAGGTCTCCCAGCCCACCGGCTGCGAGAGAGCACCCTCCTTCGTAAGCTTGGGGAGCTGATCCAGGGGCGGGCGGGCAGCCTCCGGCTGTGCTCGACAGCCCACGGCTCCAGACAGAGCGATCAGAAGGGTTGCTGTAAACAGGAATGGCGCAGGTTCCGCAAGACGTTCGTGGCTCCGCATGACGGTCCTTCCGGGTGGGATGCTTCAGCTGTTGCGCGTGGGGGCACTCCTCTCTTTACGTGGACCTGCTACGGTTGGTTGCAACTGTTGCCACGGCCGGTGCTGCCGAACTGGTAGTAGTTTGGCTATCAGCTATTAGTCGTTAGCTATCAGGCGCGAGCTGTAGGTCGCGGCCAGTACCTCACAGCCAACAGCCTACGGCTAATCGCTAATGGCTAATAGCTTGAGCACGGACAGGGAGGGATTCGAACCCTCGATACCCTTGCAGGTATGCCACCTTTCCAGGGTGGTGCCTTCAACCGCTCGGCCACCTGTCCTGACTCGTTGTCGGGCAGCAACTTAGCCATCTCGCAGGGGGAGGTCAACGTGAGGTTGAACCGATGACCGAGGCTTTCATTACCGCAGCGGTGCGGACGCCGATCGGCCGAGCCGGTGGTGCGTTGGCCGAGGTGCGCCCGGACGATCTGGCCGCGTCGGTAATCCGGGCCGTCGTTCAACGCGGCAGGATCCCGCCCGAACGGATCGATGACGTAATTCTCGGCTGCACCAACCAGGCCGGGGAGGACAACCGCAACGTGGCCCGGATGGCCGCACTGCTTGCGGGGCTGCCGG
>JBDTTD010000255.1:0-3526 GCA_039930805.1 Gemmatimonadales bacterium
GCCATCGGGACTCGTCCCAGTCCGCTGCCACGAAGATGGACTTGATGGGGGTGGGAGCGCGGCGAGTTTCTATGCAGCTGGTACGGGGTTCGTCAGGGTTAGAGGATGAGTGCCTGAGAGTCGCTCGCCTGACGTAGTTCGGAACCCGCCTACCGCGCCGGTCAGCTTCTCCGCCGCCTCGGCCAGGTGGCCGGCCGACGAGGAGATCTCTTCGGTGGACGCGTTGAGCTGCTGCGCGGCCGCCGCGATCTGCTCCGCCGCCGCGGCGTACTCCTCGGTCCCGGCGGAAACCTCACGCATCCGTCCGGCGATCCCTTCGATCAGGCCCCGGACCGCTCCCGCCGAGGCGGAGATGCGTTGGGTCCACTCGTCGTTGGCCTCCGCCTGCGTGGCCACGTTCTTGAGCCCCTCGGCCGCCGAGTGGGCCGCTTCCCGCGCCGCGGTGCCGCCCTTGCCCAAACGAAGCAGCCGATCGCGGGCGTTCTGGACCTGGGCTACCACGCTCTGCACCGTGTCGCTGGTCGAAGTGGCCGCCCGGGCTGCCTGTCCCGCGAGCTTGCGTACTTCTTCGGCAACCACACTGAATCCCTTTCCTTCCTCACCCGCCCGCGCGGCCTCGATCGAGGCGTTGAGCGCCAGCATGTGGGTCTGCTTCGCGATCGCCTTGGCCTGGGTGATGAACTTCTCGATGTCGGCTGAAGCGGTTGCCAGCGCGTCGGCCTCCCTCGCCCCCAGGGCGATCTCCTCGGCCAACCGGGTCAGGTCCGCCGTGCTCTCGTCCAGCCGCTCGCCGTGAGATCGCGCCAGCTGGGCCAGCGCGGCATTCCGGGTTGCGGCCTGGATGGCCCCGGCCGCCAGCTCCTGGGCGATATCGAGGATCTTCCCGGCATCGGCCGCCGCGGAGCGGACCACCAGCGCCTGCCGGTTGGCCCGCTCGGTGAGGTCGCCGGTGGTCCCGGCCACTTCCTGGGTCGACGCCGTCATCTGCTGGGTCGAGGCCGCGATCTCCTGCGCCATGGCGGCGGCGTCGTGCGAGTGCTGCCGGATGGTGCCCACCAGCTCCTGGAGCTGGGTGACCATGCTGACCATGGAGCTCGAGAGCCGGTCCAGCCCCGGGCGCCCGGCCCAGCTCGGCATGGTCAGGTCTCCATCGGACACCCGAAGGGCCACTGCCGCGGCCTTGCCGGTCGGCTTGAGGACGTTGATCAGCAGCATGCGCACCAGCAGCTGCTCCATGATCACCCCGAGGCCAAACACGGCTAGAGGGCCCCAAATCACGGGGTTTCCCACCAGGGACTGGCCGGCCAGCTGTGGGCAGGCCAGGAACAGGATCATTCCGACCGCCGCCGCCACGACCGCCGCGGCTGCGAGCCCTATGAGGTGCAGATTCAGCACGAACCGGTTTGCGGAGGCCATCGAGTCTCGAATTCAGTGATCTTGAGGGGGTTATCCGATCCCTCTACTTGCAAGACGGGGGCCCTGGCTGACGGGCGGACGGGCGGACCGGCGGACGGAGAAAACGGCCGGCAGCGACGTAGCAGTAAAACCGCGCTAGGAATAGATTTACGGGTCCTTCAAGTCGGCGCACTCCAAGACAACGTGTCCAGCAGGCGGCGGGAAGAATCCCGGGAATGAAAACGACCGAGACGCGAGTGAAGCAGAATCCCACGACCACCGACGGGCTGCCCTACCGGCCCGACCTGATCGAGCCCAAGTGGCAGGCTCGCTGGGCCGAGCGGCGCACCAACGAGCCCGACCTCGACCGGGCCAAGCGGCCCTTCTACAACCTGATGATGTTCCCCTACCCGTCGGCCGAAGGACTGCACGTGGGGAACATGTTCGCCTTCACCGGCAGCGACGTCTACGGCCGGTTCAAGCGGCTGCAGGGCTACGACGTCTTCGAGCCGATCGGGTTCGACGCCTTCGGCATCCACAGTGAGAACTACGCGATCAAGCTGGGCATCAACCCGGCCGAGCTGATTCCCCGGAACATCGTCAACTTCCGGAAGCAGCTCCGGAACATCGGCGGCATGTTCGACTGGCGGCATGAGCTTTCGACGACCGATCCGGCTTACTACAAGTGGACCCAGTGGCTCTTTCTCCAGCTGCTCAAGGCGGGGAAAGCCTACAAGAAGGCGGCGGCGGTCAACTGGTGCCCCAAGGATCAAACGGTGCTGGCCAACGAGCAGGTCATCGACGGCCGCTGCGAGCGCTGCGGCACCGTGGTCGAGCAGCGGACCCTGGAGCAGTGGTTCTTCCGGATCACCGAGTATGCCGACCGGCTCCTGGCCGACCTGGACGACAAGACCAAGATGGACTGGTCGGAGAGCACCACGCTGGCGCAGCGGAACTGGCTGGGTCGCTCGGAAGGCGCTGAAATAGTCTTCAGCGGGGCAGCGGGGCAGCGGGGCAGTGAGAAGCATGTCATCCTGAGCGCAGCGAAGGAGCCGAAGCCCAGCGCGCCAGAAATCAAGGTCTTCACGACCCGACCCGACACCATCTTCGGCGCCACCTTCATGGTGCTGGCGCCGGAGCACCCAGTGGTGGACGCGTTCACTACTCCTGATCGCAAGGCCGAGGTGGATGCCTATCGCCGCTCGGTGTCGGCCAAAGACCTGGTTTCCCGCAAGGTCGACGAGCGGGAGAAGACCGGCGTCTTCACCGGCGGCTTCGCCATCAATCCCGCCACCGGGAAGCCGATTCCGGTCTGGATCGCCGACTACGTGCTGATGGAGTACGGCACCGGCGCCATCATGGCGGTGCCGGGTCATGACGAGCGCGACTTCGAGTTCGCTCGAAAGTTTGGATTATCGGTGGCACAGGTTGTTTGTCATCCTGAGCGCAGCGAAGGAGCCGAAGCTCCACTTGAAGCGGCCTACGTGGACAATCACCAGGGCATCCTGGTCAACTCCGGCCAGTTCGACGGTCTCACCGTCCCCGACGCCAAGCGCGCCATCACCGCCTGGCTGGCCGAGCGGGGTGCCGGCAAGGCCGTCGTCACCTACCGGCTGCACGACTGGTGCATCTCCCGCCAGCGCTACTGGGGACCGCCCATCCCCATCATCTACTGCGGGGAGCACGGCGCGGTGCCGGTGCCGGAGAAGGATCTCCCGGTCATCCTGCCGCTGGTCGAGGACTTCAAGCCGGACGACACCGGCGTCTCTCCGCTGGCCCGGCACGAGAGCTGGTATCACGTCCCCTGTCCGGTGTGCGGCAAGCAGGGCCGGCGCGAGACCGACGTGAGCGACACCTTCCTCGACTCCGCCTGGTACTACCTGCGCTACCCCAGCACCGAGTTCGACGACCGGCCGTTCGACTCCGAGCGGACCAAGAAGTGGCTGCCGGTGACTACGTACATCGGGGGGAACGAGCACGCCGTGCTCCACCTCCTGTACTCCCGCTTCATCACCATGGTGCTGCACGACCTCGGCCTGATCCATTTCGATGAGCCGTTCCGGAAGTTCCGGGCTCACGGCCACATCGTGAAGGACGGGGCCAAGATGTCCAAGTCCCGGGGCAACGTCGT
>JBDTTD010000256.1:0-3521 GCA_039930805.1 Gemmatimonadales bacterium
CTCAATCCCAAGCTCGCCTTCCGCGAGGAGGGCGACCGGCTGGCGGTCGATTACTTCGGGGAGCCCGCCTACGTCTTTCCCCGGCGGGACTGCGCCCTGCTGCCGATCCCGAACAGCACGGCGGAGATGCTGGCCCAGTATCTGGGAGTGCAGGTGCGGCAGGAGCTCGCGGCGGGGGGCTATAATCACCTCACCCTGCTGGAGCTCGAGGTCGAGGAGAATTACGGGCAGTCCGCTACCTACCGCGAGGCGCTCGTTTCCGACTGATCGTCGCAGGATACCGGGGCGGCGAGCTCGGACAGGTCGGATGCGGAAACCCTTCCGCTGTGAAGGGCGCTGGCAATGAGGGCACCGTCGCATCCTGCGTCCCGCATGCGCTCCAGGTCCCGCCGGGTGAGGACACCACCTCCCGCCAGGAGCCGGACGCGGGGGAAACGACGCCGCAGCGTCTGCAGCAGTCCCATATCGACTCCACATCCCGTGCCGATTCGACCGAGGTCCAGGAGCAGCAGCGTCGCGACCCCTGCCTCGATGGCCTGTTCCGCCAGGCTCACGGCATCCGGACCCGCCCCACCGGCGTCCTGCATGGCGGGATGAAGTACCGGGTTGCCCAGCCGGAGGTCGAGGCTGAACACCAATCGGGATGGGCCAACGACTCCGACAATGGCGGCCAAATCGGAAAAGGCCTGGAGCGTCTCCAGGCCCACCACGACTTCGCTGGCACCACACGAGAGCACTTCGAGCGCTCCGCCCGGCAGGTTGGCGCCGGCGTCGACCAGCAGTGCTCCGGCGAACCCGGTGTGAAACTCGGCCAGCTGCCGCAAAAGCGATCGCTGGAGGGCGCCGCCCTGGATTGCATCGAGATCAGCGACGTAGCACTCGTGGATCCCGAGCACCGCATGAAACGCACGCAGCAGGGCAACCGCATCTCCGGTGCGGTCCGGCACCAGGTCCGATCTCAGTGGGGCGTAGTTGCTCCGGTCACCCGCCTGCGCGTGTACCGCCACGCCACCGGCCAGGTCCAGGACGGGAATGATCTGCATGCGTGATCCTAGCCCGGCAGGAGGTGAATGAACATGTCACTCGCGATTCTTGGCTGGGACATAGGTGGGGTCAATACCAAGGTGACCCGGCTGGAAGTGGTGAGCGAAGGTTCAGTCATCCGCAGCAAGTGCCTTCCCTTCGAGCTGAAGCATGACCCAGGGGCCCTGGCTCCGACTCTGACCGAGGCCGCACGCGCGGTCGGTGGCGCTCCCGGCGATCTCCATGCGGTCACCATGACCGCGGAGCTCTCCCAGGCTTTCCGTACCAAGCGAGAGGGCGTCGGATTCGTTCTGGACGCGCTTGAGGGCGCGTTTCCCGGATCCCGACTCCACGTCTACACGGTGGAAGGACGGTTCGTCCCCCCCCGGGAGGCTCGAACGCTGCCTTTGTCGGTCGGAGCGGCTAACTGGGCAGCCACCGCCCGCCTGGTGGCCCGGTCGGTCCCCACCTGTGTCCTTCTCGACGTCGGCACTACTTCGGCCGATCTCATCCCGATCGTGAACGGCCAGGTGGTCGTGGAAGGGCATACCGACCCGGCCCGGTTGCTCAGCGGCGAGCTGGTCTACACCGGCGCGCTTCGGACCCCAGTGGAAGCGGTAGCACCCCAGGTTCCGCTTTGGGGTGGGAGCGCCGGCGTCGCTGCCGAAGGGTTCGCGCTCATTGGTGACGTCCACCTCTGGCTCGGCAGTCTGAGTCCCGACGACTATACCTGCCGCACTCCGGACGGGCGGCCCTCCACCCGCGAGTTTGCGGGCGAGCGCCTCGCGCGCACGGTGTGCGCCGACCGCGACATGCTCGACGACTCGGCGGTCGATGCCATTGCGGGCGCCCTCGCGGAGGCCCAGGTCGGTGCCGTTGCCAGGGCGCTCGGACGCATTCTGGCGCGTTGGCCCGTCATCAGCACCGCGGTGGTTGCCGGCCTGGGCGATTTCATCGCCGTCGAGGCGGCGCAGGCAGTGGGATTGGACATCGTCCGACTGGCTGATCGCCTGGGACAGTCGGCCCGCACCGCTCCGGCGGCGGCGGTGGCGTGGCTCCTCTGGCATACCATGGAAGCGGGTGGATGAACCCACCCTCGATTCCGCTCAGCGTGATCAAGATCGGCGGAGGACTCGCGGCGGTACCCGGGGCGCTTGACCAGGTGTGCGGTGTCGTGTCAGCAGTCGGGTGTGATTACCGGATTCTGGTGGTGCCCGGCGGCGGGACCTTCGCCGACACGGTGCGGTCATTCGATCGCACCCTGGGTTTGTCGCCCGACGCGGCCCACTGGATGGCGATCCTGGCCATGGATCAATACGCTCATGCGCTCGCCGAGCGGATCCGTGGAGCCAGACTGATCGACGAGCCGGGGGCCCTGCCTGCCGCTGGTGTCTCCGTGTTGGCGCCGTATCGCTGGATGCGGGCCGCCGATATCCTGCCCCACGATTGGGAGGTCACCAGCGACAGCATCGCGGCCTTCGTGGCGGGCGCGCTGGATGCCGTTCGGCTGATCCTGATCAAGCCGGCCTCCGGGATCCCGGAGCCGGTGGACTCCCATTTTCGAAGGACCTTGCCGGCGGGGCTGCCCTGTTTCACCATCGGGTGGGACCGGATGGACGAGCTGGCGGCCTGCCTCAGCGGCTAGGAGAGCGCTGCTGTCGGCGGGCGCCGGCTACATTCGTTCCGCGCTTGCGGGCCAGATGCTCCTCGAAACGATCGGCCGGCACCGGGCGACCGACCAGGTAACCCTGCACCTCGTCGCAGCCTTGTTTCTGCAGCAGACTCAGATGCGCCTCGGTCTCGACGCCCTCAGCGATCACTCTCAATCCCAGCGCGTGCCCCATGGCAATGATCGCCGTGGTAATGGCCGCGTCGTCCGGATGAATGGCGATCTCCCGGATGAAGGAGCGATCGATCTTCAGCGTGTCCAGCGGGAAGTGCTTCAGGTAGCTGAACGACGAGTAGCCGGTGCCGAAGTCGTCGACTGCGAGATGAAGACCCATGGCCCGGAGGGCGTGCAGGGCCTCGGTGCCTTCCTTGTGGTGATTGACCAGGACGCTCTCGGTGAGCTCGAGGCTGAGATACCGGGGCTCGAGCCCGCTCAGCTGGAGCGCGCGGCTGACGGTTTCGGTGAGTCGCCGCTTGAGCTGCCGGCTGGACAGGTTCACTCCCACCCGGATGCGGGGCAACCCGGCGTCCTGCCAGGCCCGGTTCTGCTGGCAGGCGGCCTGGAGAATCCACTCGCCCATGGGAACGATCAGGCCGTTCTCTTCGGCAATGGGAATGAACTCGGAGGGCAGCAGAAGCCCGAGCTCGGGGTGCCGCCAGCGCAACAGCGCCTCGGCTCCTACAACGGTGCCGGTGTAGGCGTCGACAATGGGCTGAAAGTGCACCTCGAACTCGTTGCGGTCGAGCGCCCGGCGCAGATCGTTTTCCAGCGTGAGCCGCTGGAGCGCGGTCGTGGTCATGGACTTGGAGTAGGTCTGGTAGCTGTTACC